>JADGPN010000169.1 GCA_017882465.1 Solirubrobacteraceae bacterium | reverse complement strand
CGCGCAGCTCGGGATCGTCGGGATCGAAGCCGACACCGTCGTCGTCGACCTCGATCGAGAGGACACGGTCATCGCGCTCCAGCCGCACGACGATGCGCGTGGCTCCGGCATGCCGCACCGGTTGTGAATCGCCTCCTGGGCTATCCGCAGCACCTCGCCGTCGCGGTCGGGGCCGGACGTCGCCGAGCCGTCGAGGTGCAGCTCGATCTCGACGTCGTGGAGCCGCTCGAGCATCGCGACCTGCTTGCGCAGCGCGCCTCGAGCCCGTCGCGCTCGAGCTCGGGTGGCCGCAGTCCGTAGATGAGCGATCGGAGCTCGTCGAGCGCCTCCCGCGCGAGCTGCTGGAGGCGCTGGAGCACCTCGTCGACCGAGCGCTGCGACGCGACCGCCAGGACCGCGTCGCTGACCGCCTTCAGCGCCGGGCTGAGTCGCTGCTGGGCCATGGGAGGAGAGGGTAGAGCGGGCACGGCCCCGCGGGTGGGTGCGACGACAGTCGGAGCGACCGCGCTAGCGCTAGCGTACGTGCCCATGCCTCGTTCCTGGATCTGGATGCAGGTCGCGATCGTGATCTTCGTGGTGGCGGGAATGGTGATCGCGATCACAAAGCTGGCCTGAGAGCTCGCCTACCATCTCTCGACCCCGATTCACAAACAGGAGGCCTGGATGTTCGGCTCGATCGTCGTCGGCACTGACGGCTCCGAAACCGCCAAGACGGCGGTGCGCTATGCGATCGACCTCGCCCGTCAGCTGAGTGCCAGGCTACAGGTGGTCAGCGCGTATGAGCCCGTCCCGGACTCGCGGCTGCGCAACGAGAAGGTGGAGGTTCCCAAGGACCTCCAGTGGATGGTCAACCCGCGTGAGGACGTGCTGATCCTGCTCGAGGAGGCTGCCGACGAAGCTCGGACGGCGGGCGTCCCCAGCGTGGAGACGTTCGCGCGCCAGGGGGACGCCGCGGACGCGATCCTCGACGTTGCCGAGGAGCAGCGCTCGGACCTGATCGTGGTCGGGAACAAGGGAATGACGGGCGCCAAGCGGTTCCTGCTCGGCTCAGTGCCCAACAAGGTCTCTCACCACGCACCCTGCTCGGTGCTGGTGGTCCGCACGACCTAGCGGTGTCGGTGGCTGCGCGCCGCCGTGGCGACCGGCGCCGTCGCGGCGCCCGCATCCACAAGCCCATAGCCGTAGCTGGGGTTGGGCCACCGTCCCCCCAGGTGCTGCGCGGTCAGCTCCAGCCGAGACAGGATCTGGCTCGGAGTGGGATGCGAGCCGAGCACCCGGCTGGCGATCAGGAGGGCTGCGACGGCGGCCACGTGGGGCGTCGACATCGAGGTCCCGTAGATCCCGCCCGGCAGTCCGAAGCGACTCGGATCGGACGGGTTGGTGAGCGTCATCTGGAAGATCGTCGGCAGCTGCCGGTCCGGATGGCAGCTGGGATCGCTCAACTGGCTCGAGTCATCGCCGCCGCCGGGAGCGACGAGATCGAGCCCGGAGCCGCCGTTGGAGTAGTCGGCCAAGCACCGGTCACGAGTGGTCGCGCCGACGGAGATCACGAGCGGGGCGCGGGCCGGGTACGCGAGCTGCGCGACGCCTTCGTTGCCGGCGGCCGCGACGACCACCACCCCCCGGCGGCGGGCAAACCTGATCGCGGCCATGATGTCCGGGATGTCGGTCGGGGAGACGTCGAGCGAGAACTCGAGGCTCAGATTGATCACCTGGGCCCCATGACTCGCCGCGTAGCGGATCCCGCGGGCGATTGTCAGCGCGTCCCCTGTCCCGTCGGCATCGAGGACGCGGACGGGCATGATCGAGGCGCCGTAGGCGAGCCCCGCGAGGGCGAAGCCGTTGTTGGTCGTCTCGGCGATCGTCCCCGCGACGAAGGTCCCATGGCCCTCGCGGTCCAGCGCGAAGTGGTTGTGGGAGACGAAGTCGTACGGAGCCACGAAGCGCGTGCCGCTGAAATCGGGCGACTCACGGAACTGGCGCCAGTCGCGATAGGCGACGCCGGTGTCGAGCACGGCGACGGTCACCCCGCGCCCGCCCGGGTGCCCGTCGGCGATCAGGTTCGCCCACGCCTCGGTCGCGTTGACCCCGGCACCGGACAGGAAGTTCCACTGCAACCCCTCCCAGCCTGCGCGTGCGTGCGAGCTGCCGCGATCGTCCGGAACGTAGATGCCGTCCGCGTGGGCGATGAAGTCGGGGACTGCATAGGCAACGCCGGGCTGGCTGCGCAGGCGGGCGATCGCCTGGCCGACGCCCATACCGGCGGGAAGCTCGAGCACCCGCTCCCCAGTCGCGGGCGAGTCCGCGCGGGTTCCCACCCGGGCGTTGAGCGCCCGCATCAGGTGCCCCGTCGGTGCTGAGCTGTAGCCGACGACCACCTTGCCCGGAACGTAGTCCGCGGCCCGCGCGGCCCCCGTCCCCGACGCGCAGAGGGCACCGCCGAGCGCAAGCATCGTGACCAGAAGGCGGCGGAATGGGAACGGGAGGGTCAAGAGCGTGACGCGGCGTACGAGCGGGGGGGCCACGCTTAAGACATCATCGGAGCCCAGAAAGTTTCCTGTTGGTCCTTGTCAGACGGTAGCGACCCGCCTGCTTGACCGTGACCTCCCACTTTTTCCCGCGCGATGAGTACTTCATGCGCCTCGCCCTGCGCGAGGCGGAGCGCGCGATCGAGCACGACGATGTCCCGATCGGGGCCGTCATCGTGCGCGAGGGGGAGGTGATCGGGTCGGGTCACAACGAGCGCGAGATCCGGGCGGATCCCACCGCCCATGCCGAGATGATCGCGCTCCGTGAGGCCGCGAGGGCCCTCGGCAGCTGGCGAGTGCTGGACGCAGTCATGTATGTGACCCTGGAGCCGTGTGCGATGTGCGCCGGGGCGATCGTGCTCGCCCGCATCCCGCGAGTCATCTTCGGAGCCACCGACCCGAAGGCCGGGGCGGCCGGGAGCGTCTTCGACATTCTCGACGAGCCGCGACTCAATCACCGCCCCCAGGTCGTGGGCGGCCTGTTGGCAGACGAGTCGGCCGGCCTGCTGCGCGGTTTCTTCGCCCCCAGGCGCTAGGCCCCCGCGCCCGCCAATGGCGCTAAGTTTCCTCGGCCCACCAGGAGAGGTGGCAGAGCGGTTGAATGCGCCGGTCTCGAAAACCGGTATGGGCTTTCAGTCCATCGGGGGTTCGAATCCCCCCCTCTCCGTTTGAATCTGGGGTTTCCCCAGCAGCCATAAGGGATTACGGCTGTCAGCGAGCCGGTCCGGAGGGTCGCGTCCGTGGGCCAGCGCGGGCCAATGTAGGCCTCAGTTTCGGGGTCGTCGTTCCCTCAGCCGTTCCCTCGGGATTCCGCTCGACGCCGCCCCACCGACCAGACGCCAGCGCGCTCGCAGGATCACTTGAACCGCTTCTTGCGGCTGGCTTGGGGTCAGCGTGAGCAGCCGGCGCGCCTGGCTCGACGAGTCCTGTCCGACGTGTGGCGCGGCAGTCGGCGCCCGCTGCTGCGACTGGCGATGGGGTCCGCGGGCTCGTGCAGCCCGGTCGACGCCCCTCCCCCGCCTTCACATCGCCCGCGGCTGGCTGGGGCGCAGCTGCCCGACATGTAAAGCGGCGCCGGGCGAGGGCTGCACGACGCCGTCAGGCCGATCGGCTTCCCACATCCACGCTGCCCGGCTTCGTCCCGGACGGCATGAACTGCTCGGTCGTGACCAGATCTGGGCCGAGCTCGAAGGGCGCGACGCGACGCTGGCCGTCGTGCCGTTCTGGGGGCGCGCTAGGCGAGGCGGTGAGACGGATCGGATCCGGTTGTCGCGGATCATCGGCGACGAGCTGGTTGACATCGAGCTGTGGACGGCTCGCGACGAGCTCACCTACGCGCTCGAGGCGCCGGTCTGGGACCGCTACGGCATGTTCGCTGGGCAACCCGCCATCCGTGGCGACGTCATCTGGGCGCTCGCCGATCGCACTGTCGTGATCGTCGGTACGCGCGGCGGCACGCGGTTCGAGGAGGCTGTGAGGTGAGTAGCCCATCCTCGCCAGTCTCGCGGCCGCTCCACAACCACCAGATGGCGCTTGCCCGAGGGCCACCCCACCCCCGGAACGCGAAAGACCGGGTTGCCGCCCGGTCTCCCGATACATAGGCGCCGCTGGCGCCGAACGAAACTCTGTACGACGCAGTCTAGTCGGGCTCTGGACGGACCTCAAGCCCGCCACGAGCGTCTGCGTCCTTCAGCAGGGCGTCATCGCGAGCGCCGGGCCTTCCGACGTTGGCGATGGCCTTCAGCCACATGTCCGCCCCGTCGGGGGCGTCGCGGTGAGCTACGCCGCGATCGCGGCCGCGCTGGCGCTCGGCGATGTCTCGCCGAGCGAGCGGCTCGTCGCGTTCTCACTCGCCAGCTACGCGAACCGCGACGGGATCGCGTACCCCGGCAACCCCGCCGCGGCGGCGCGGGCTGGTCTCAGCCGCAGCCGCTACCTCCACGCTCGCGATCAGCTGCAGCGTCGGGGCCTTGTCTCCATCGCCGAGGCGGGCGGCGGCCGCGGCCGGTCGACCTCGATCGCCCTGGCGTTCGCCGGCGCTGGCCCGCGGTTCGAGGGGCCGGTGAACGCCGAACTGTTCGAGGCCGTCCTCGGCTACAGCAAGGCCGGCGGCGCGGCGAGGCAGCTGCTCGCCGCGATGGCCGCCATGTCGGGCGGGGACGGCTCGTTGACGGGCATCACGACGGACGAGATCCGCGCCGCGGGGGGCCTGGCCGACAGCACGTACCGCCGTGCCCGGGCGGCGCTGCTGGAATCTGGCGAGCTGCTCCTCGGTCGGGGTGGCGGCGGCCGCGGCGTGACGAACGAGTGGTGGGTTCGCGATCCACGCGAAGGTGGAGTCGAGCCGGCGCAGCAAAGCCCCCGTCGGCGCGTGGCACCGCCGGCGGGGGCTCGGCCGCTCGTCGCCTCCGTTCCGAGTGCCGACGCCGCCGTGGCAACATCGGATGCGCCGGCTGCCGTCGCTCGAAAGGGTCCTGATCTGAGCGGGGTATCCGGGCGTGCAAACACTGGTCAATCCACGACGCCTTCAGCTCGAAACGGTCCTGATTTGAGCGGGGTATCGGCCGGAAAGGGCGCTCAATCCAGGACCGTTTCGCTCCCAGAAACCCCGCCAAAAACCCCGTCAGAAACCCCGCCACCCAACGTGCGCGCGGGGAAGGAACCTGGGAACCAGGGAACCTCAGACCCCCCGACCCCCCTGGCAGGGGGGACCACCGAGCCGGTTCTGGTGTCGATCAAGGAGGACTACGTCACCGATCGCGGCCGGAAGCGACAGCGGACCGTGACGGTTGACCTCGCCGCGATCCGTGCGCAGTTCCTGAAACCGACCGAGCAAGACCACGCCGACTGGCACGAGGTCCGATCCGTCCTCGGCGAGATCGTCGGCGAGAGCACATTCGAGATCTGGCTCGCGCAGCTCGAGCTCGCAGCGGTTGGCAGCGCCGGGGAGCTCGTTGTCTGCGCTCCCCCGTCTGTGCGGTCCTGGATCTCGGAACGGTTCGACCGCGCGTTTGACCGGGCCGGCCGCATCGGCCGCCCGCTTCGGCTCGCAGACGAGCACGACGAGCGCCTGCTCGCGGCGCTGGACAGATCCGTCGACGCCGGCCGGGCCGGCGATCACGGCACTCCTGGCCTGCACCTCCACCAACAACGACAACGGGAGGCCTCATAACAATGCAAACGCCCACAGATAAAGAAGCACGTACAGACGTACAGACAGACGCACGTAAAGACAGCGATAAAGACCTACGTAAAGCCGGAACGTTCGATCGGCACCGCGACGGTCACGACAACCGATCGGCCACCGTGATCGTGCTGTCCAACCACAAGGGCGGCGTGACGAAGACGACGTCCACCGCCAACCTCGGTGCCATGCTGGCCGAGGCCGGGCAACGCACGCTGATCGTCGACTGCGACCCGCAAGCGAACCTCAGTGAGGCGTTCGGCTGGACCGAGGAGATCCCGGGGGAGAGGCTGGAGGATTTGCTCGCTCGCCCGGAGGCCTCGACGCGATTCCAGCCCGCGGCGGCGCTACGGCCCGACGTCGGGGTGAACGTCGAGTGGCGCGAACGGCTCCGGATCATTCCGTGCACCGACGCGCTGGCGGACGTCGCCGCCGATCTGCCGCACCTCGGCGGAGCCGGTCACGAGCTCCGCTTGCGCCAGGTGATCGATGCCCAGCGACCGCACTTCGACATCGTGCTGCTGGACACGCCACCGGGCCTCGGGACACTGTCGGGCATGGCGATGCTTGCTGCGGACCAGCTCCTGATCCCCGCGCTGGCGGCAGACCTCGACGTACGCGGCGCCGGCAAGCTCTACGACCTGGTCGAAGCCGAGGTCCCAGGACTGCGGATCATCGGCGTCCTGATCGCCGCGAGCGAGCGTCGCTGGCGCGTCACCCGAGACGCGGCGGCGCGGATGGACGCCGACGACATGCGGGTGCTCCCGGTCCACGTACCCCGCGCGGTCCGCGTCGCATCGGCGCCGCGATACCGCGCGCCGACCGCGGTGCTCGAGCCCGACTCGATGATCAGCCACGCCTACCGCCAACTCGCCGCTCACATCCTCGAGGAGATCGCGCGATGACGCAGAGCGCCCCGATGCCGCCCGCTCGACGCCGCCCGATCGCCGGAATGGCGAGCACCCCAGTCGCGGTGATGCCCGCCGAGCCTCCGGCGCCGGCAGCCGTCCGCGACCGCGAGGAGCCAGAGCGGCGACAGCGCAGCCAAGGGCAGCGCACCAAGGGCGGCGCTCAGTCACGGCGAGCCGAGCTGCAGCACTCCGTCCGCCGCCGTCCGGCGGCCGACTACGCCACCACCAGGCTCGCGAACTTCCGCCTGCCGATCGATCTGCACGATCGCTTCAAGGACCTCGTGCGCGAGGCCGAGTCGCAGCACCCGCGGCTCAGGCACATCAGCCTGACCGAGGTGGTCATCGCGCTGCTCGAGGAAGGACCGGCCACTCCCGAGGACATCGCCGGGCTGATCCGACGCAAACGCGCAGATGAGCACAGCGTGTAGGGAGTCGGGCCATCGCCGTGGCCGCACCGCCGACTCATCCACCACAGAACCAGGAGCTGGGACGATGACCCATGGCAATGCGCCAACGACGGACCTGATGCCGCCGGCAGCCTTCATCGAACTCTTCAGTCAACTGTTCGGAATCAGCGTAGGAAACGGTGAACGTTCAAAGACCGTCCCGCCCCCGCCCAGCCTGGCTTTCCACTCTCCCACATGGACGCTGACTACCCGCCCCCCACGTGCAAGCACATATGAATGGAGTTCGGGTAGTCAGCGTCCAGGCATGAGGTTTGTCTGGGCTGGGCGGGGGCGGGCCGGTAGAAGCATCTGGACAGCTCACAATCGAAGAAACCAAGGGTTGACATTGAAAGGACAAGAACGTCAACGTCAACGTCAAATGCACGTAACCACGGATCTTCGGCCCCTGAACGGATTCGGCCTTCGGCCGGCGAGAGGGCAAAGTCACCCCGGTCCTTCGACTGGATGTGGACCGGCCTTCGGCCGGATTCAGCGAGCCTCGAGGAGCAATAGATGGCCGTGGTCGGCGCCGGGAGACGTGAGGTGACGGCGGGTAGCCGCAGCTTGCAAGCGTCCGGTCCGGCCGCGCTGCGGGTGCTGGAGTGGCTCGCGCGAATCGGTCCGGCGCCTGTCGAAACGATCGCTGTCGCGTTCAGCTGGACCGACCGGCGAGCGCTCCAATGCGTGGCGCAGCTCGTCGAGGACGGATGGGTCCGGAGGCAACCGATGACCCGTGGCGAGGGCTCGCTGCTGCTCGTCACGCCGGCTGGCCTGGACCGCGTGCGCGCCGCGGTCCGGTCACGGTCGCGGCCGCCGTCGCCGACGTGGTGGGCGCATCACGTCGCGTGTGCCTGGACGGCGGCATGGCTGACCGTCCGCGGGCGAGCGCTCCAGGGCCCGGCCGAGGTCGACGTTGACGAGAGCTGGCGGGGCGAGCTCTCCTGGCGCGACGCCCGCGGTCCGCATCAGGTGGGGCACCGACCCGATCTCGCGTGGCTCCCGGATGGCGGCGGGCGCGTCGCCGTCGAGGTCGAGCTCGCCCGCAAGACGACGCCGCGGCTGGAGGCCGTGCTCGACGTGCACGCCGCCTGGCGGATCGGCGGTCGCACGGCTGGGGTGATCTACGTATGCGGCGGTCAGTCGGTGCGCGAGCGGATCGTGAAACTTGCCGCCGAGCGAGGATTGAGCCAAGAGCGCGGCGGGGGCCTACGGGCCGAGCTGCTCGAGAACGTGCAGCGACAGGCGCGCGAGGCGCGCCAGGCCGCGCGCGCAAGGTTCGATGGACGAACCGGCTGACCTGGCGGGGAGGAGCCTGGGCCTGTCGAGCACGGTGAGCGCAATCGCGCCGATACCCGACGCCGATCAGCGCGGCAGCATCCTCGTCGGCGTGCTCGAGCGAGCCTGGTCGGACATCCCGGCTCGGCACCCCAAGCTGCCGCCGATCGTGATCATCACCGGCGCGGGGTTTGTCGCCCGCCGGGCGCCGCGGGCTGCGACTGGGCCACTTCGCTGCGGCGCGCTGGACCGTCGGTGAGGACGGACGCCTGGCCGAGCTGTTCGTCGCCGGCGAAGGCCTCGACCGCGGTGCCGAGGACGTCCTGGTCACGCTACTGCCCTGGCGCGCACGCGCTCGCCCACGTCCGAGGGATCCAGGACAGCAGCCGGCAGGGGCGCTACCACAACACCCGCTACCGGCAGCTCGCGCGCGAGATAGGGCTGCACGTCGA
>JADGPN010000737.1 GCA_017882465.1 Solirubrobacteraceae bacterium | reverse complement strand
GCTTGGGGCCGCTGCACCCGGACTCCACGAGGCGGTCGAAGGTCGAGGCTGATCGTCAGGATCCCGTCAGCGCAGTGACAGTCGGACGAGACTTTTGGCTAGGCTTCCCGTTTAGACATATGAGCGCGGGACGTTCAACATAGGCCCGGGGGGGCCGAGATCCATCTCAGCCCCCCCGGAGAGTCAGGGGAGGGGGGGCGCAGTCCCCTGACCGGCTTTTGGGGACGAGTTCTCGCCCCACTTGGATTGTAGTCAGCAGGGGTTCGCGTCTTCGCGGGCTCGGGGTCCGCCGCCGGGGCTAACCGTGCCTCGGACCGCGCCGATCGGACCGAACTCAACGCCCCCCAGCGCCCCTCGCCCTCAGCGCCTCAAGTGCAGAGCCATGAACGGCGGCAGCCCCGCCAGACCTGGACGGTGGGACTCTGTCGCCAACGCGCTCTGGGCGCTTGCGAAGGTAAACGAGCGGCGAGATGCGTGCCGCCTTCAGGCACGACGTCGCCGCCGCGGGCATCGACCTCGAAGACAGCGAAACCGGTCCCCCTTCCCGAGACCTACCAGGCCGAGCGCTGCCAGTGGCGGCTCGCGATCAGCGCGGATCGGTCCGCCCGCCAGCCGGGACGGCTTCGGTCGCGCCGGTGACGCAGGCAAGCGTTGTGAGCCGGGTCGATCGCGAGCAGCCGCGATTCAGGCCCAGAGGCTGGGCATGGCGGCCACGATGCCGGTCGTGAGCATCACCGCGATCACAGGCGGCAGCGCGCCGTGCCGTGGCCTACGTAGCCAGACGCGCGGTGATACCCCAGAGGGACGGCACGGCGGTGCGGCGCAACCTCTCGTTCGTGTTCGACCCGAGCACCGGCGGCTGGGTCTTAAGCTCCAGGTAATGGAGCCGATCACTGTGCGAGATGCGCGGCGGGGTGACGAGGACGCGCTCGCGCGGATCCGTGCCGAGGTGGCGCGCTACTACCTGGATCTCGCTCCCGACTACTTTCAGATGCTCGACCGCTTCGCCGAACCGCTCGATGCCGAGACTCCAGCGATCGACAGCACCACGCTGCACCTCGTCGCTGAGGTTGAGGGTCAAGTCGTCGGCGTGCTCGTCGCTCGGCTGCTGCCGCCGGAAGTCCCGGCGAAACGAGACATCACGCCGGAGCGTGGAGCGACGCTGCGTATTGAGTTTCTCGCGACCGCTGCAGCGAGCCGCAGGCAAGGCGTCGGCACGCGCCTTGTCGAGGCGGCGGAGGCTTGGGGACGGGAGGCTGGTGCGACGGTCGCCGAAACTACGACCTACCAGGGCAGCCCGCTCTCGGTCTCGTTCTGGGGGGAACGCATGAGCTACGAGGAGCTATCTGTGAATCTCCGCAAGCCGCTCTGAGCACAATCGCTCGGGCGATCGTTCCGAGCTCTGGCGGGTTGGTGCGATTCTGGAGCCCGCTCGACCGGTTCACAGCGCGCGTCCGTAGGGTTGGAGATATCGGCGCCCAGGCGCAATAGTCAAGTCGTGTTTCGTGGTGTAGCGCTCCTGCTCGTCGGTGGGGTTGGCGGGTCAGGCCGCGTTGAGGTTCGACGTCCCCGGGGTTGAGCGCGCATCCGGAGGGCGCGAGAGCACACGCGACCCCCGCTAGAGAGGGCGTCCTCGTGCCGGGCAGGTCTTTCCTCGGCCAGACCGAATGCCCTTCCCGAGCGACCCGAGGAGGGGATCCCCATGACCATCGTGCGCATTCGCGCTCGGCACCTGGAAGATCACCGCGTCCGGTACGCGGTCTCAGTACTTGAGCACTCCGCGTCGGCGCGTGGAGCGCCGGACTGCCTGCGCCTCGATGACGCCACTCGGGAGCATTGGGGCCGATGGCTCCGTGCCGCCTGGGACAGCCTCGACCCGCGCGAGCGCTTGGTCAGGCGCGCGATGATCAAGGACTACGCGAAGCTGATGACCGGCGACGACGGCGCGGGTCGGGATGCCGAGGACGCACTGAGGTTTCTCGACGGCGGCTAACGGCAGGTGGTCCCCACGGCCCCGTGCGCCCATCCTTTCTAGCGTCCGGGGGCACCCCCGTTGAATTGGAGCCCGAGAGCGATGGACTGGGCCGGATCGGCTAACCGACGGTCGGGCAACTCCAGCGTTTCGTCCAATGCGCTGAACCCCTGCGCCCGCCTACTAGGCTCGCAAAGGCGGGCGCGCCGAGGCCCGAGCTTCGGCGTGCCACGCGACGTCCCGTCGAGACCGCCAGTTGCACGACACGACAAGCGCGGTACGGTCCTGGCCGGATGGTCCCGGCCACTCGCGCATGCCTAGGGCCAGTGCCGTGATCGCACGGCGGCTGCGCATCTCTCTTGCCCGAACGCCACCTCGACCGCGCCACGAGGTGTCGCCGGTTGTGCTCCTTCTCCTGCGACCGCTGTTTCGCCACAGCTACGGGCGCGACGCCTGGGTCCCCTGCGGGGGATCGGCAGAAAGTACGGACCGGTCCTCCGTCGCCTCTATCGCTGACCGGTAACACAACGAATTCTGCCCCTGCGGCAGCGACCCGCTTTGGCCGCCTACGCCCGTTGGTACGAGCAGCGACACG
>JADGPN010000736.1 GCA_017882465.1 Solirubrobacteraceae bacterium | reverse complement strand
AGCGTCGCCGTCGAGCTGACGATCGTCTTCGTGAGGACGAATGTCTACCGTGGGATGCCGCGCCCGATGAGTAGTCCGGTTGGGGGTCGAACGCGGTGATCTCCTCGGGGGTGGCTGTTCGCTAGGTTCCGGATCATGGTCGCGCCACGCACTGCTGCTCGTCTGTCGCAGCGGCTCGCGGTCGAGCAGTCCTCGTGCCGCCTGCCGTCGATCGTCGCGGGCCTGATCCGGGATGGCGAGCTGGTCTGGAGCGGTGGGTGCGGCCGCGTCGATGGGGTCACGCCCGGCGCGGATGTGCAGTATCGCTGCGGGTCGATCACAAAGACGTTCATCGGCGTGGCGGTGATGCGGCTGCGCGACGAGGGGTTGCTCGCGCTCGGCGACACAGTCCAGCGTTTCTTGCCCGACACCGGCATCGGGGAGCTCACGGTCGCGCAGCTGCTTTCGCACTCCAGCGGGCTGCGGGCGGAGACCGGTGCCGGCTGGTGGGAGCGCACCCGGGGTGGAGATCTGGCGCAGCTGAGCGACGACACGTTGCGCGGCGGGACCCGGTTTGATCCGGCGCGCCGGTTTCACTACTCCAATGTCGGCTTCGCCGTCCTCGGCGGCATCGTGGCCGCTGTCCGCGGCACTGCGTGGGAGATCGTCGTGGCCGAGGAGTTGCTGCGCCCGCTCGGTATGACGCGTACGACCACGAGGCCACAGCCGCCGGCGGCGCCAGGGCTCGCCGTGCATCCGTGGGCCGACGTCGTGCTACCTGAGCCCGAGCACGATGCAGGGGCGATGGCGCCCGCTGGTCAGCTGTGGACGACGGTCACTGACCTGGGTCGCTGGGCGGCGTTCATCGCCGGCGACGGCTCGGGGCTTCTGACGCCCGAGACCCTCGCCGAGATGCGCGAGCCGCGTGTCGTCAACGACGTGCGCGGGGCGGGGTGGACCGTCGGCTACGGCCTCGGTCTGCAGGTGTGGAATGAGGCGGGCGCGTGTCGTTTTGGCCATAGCGGATCGATGCCGGGCTTTCTGGCCGACTTGCAGATCACCGACAGCGGCGACGCTGTGGTCGCGTTCGCCAACGCCACCTCGGGCATGAGCGGTGCCCTCGGCCCGGACCTGCTGAAGATCCTGGCTGAGGAGGAGCCGCGCCTGCCGGACGAGTGGGTGCCCGTTACGCTGCCTGCGGGTACGCTTGAGCTGCTCGGGCTGTGGTACTGGGGCCCGTCGCCGTACGTCCTGGCCGCCAAGGGCGATCAGCTGGAGCTGCGGGCCCCGCTCGGCCCAGGCCGCGAATCACGCTTCCGCGCCACCGGGACCGACTCATGGGTCGGCCTGGACGGCTACCACACCGGGGAGCCGCTGCACGCCGTGCGCCGCGCCGACGGCTCGGTGTCGCATCTGGACCTTGGGTCGTTCATCTTCACCCGCTCGCCATATGATCCGGAAGCGCCCGTCCCGGGAGGCGTCTACCCCGGCGGCTGGCACGCCTGATCACCGCAGCGAATGACGGCGAGCGTCTCGTCCTCCATCTCGGTCAGCCCGAACGCCCGCCACCAGCAGCCCCGCGAGGTGCAGCAGCGGTACCTCAACTGCGCGCTCGACGGTCCAAGGGCTCTTCTTCGCGGCGGTCGTAATGGCTGATCGTGGTCTTCGCGTTCGGCGTTGGCTGGCGTCCGTCGTTGTCAAGGTGATCGTGATCGCCTCGATGCTGGCCAATGAGCGACTGACGACGCATCGGGCTGGATGCCCGACGAATCCACGCCGAGCCGTTCGGGCCAGCACCGGGGCCTGACGCCGCGCATCGCAGCGAGGCCTGCGCGGACGCCCCACCCACCTGCCGGCCAGCCCGGAGACGGCCCGACGATCGCGTTCGCCCCCAGCGATCTCACGATCTGATGGAGCAGCGACTGCGGCAGCCTGCTCGAACTTGCCGAAGCATCCGACGTGCCCGTCCGCTGGTCATGCCGCACCGGCGTGTGCCACAAGTGCGAGACGACGCTCATCGCAGGGGATATCGACTACGTCCCCGACCCAGTCGAGCCTCCCGCGGACGGAGCGTGCTCATCTGCTGCTCACAGCCCTGCGACGAGGTCGTGCTCGATCTGTGACTCGAATACTCCTGAAGAAGCACGGCAGGGCCACGGTCGCAAAGCTGTCTCGCGTTTCGCCAAACTCGCCGCTGCCCACGTCGAGGCGCACGTAGGCAATCGCCCGATTCTGCACGCTGCTTGGCGCGCCTCGCTTTCGGCGAACGAGGAGGACTGTGCTCGTGGTTCGCACGGCCCTGCGTTGCGCGGATCTCGGGGACGTCGCGGGGTCCGATGACGCCGAGCGCGACGGAGCGACGGCTGAGGCGCGCTTGCCGCGCGTTGCAGGGCAGTCGGAATCACGCCCGAGATGCCCGTCGCGGAATCAGAGCAGGGCTCGCGCCCGATCCGATCACGGGTTCGAGAGCAGCGGTCGGCACTGCCGGATCACGCCTGAAGCGGCAACGCCGGCGTCGCTGCTGGATTTCGATCAAAGCGGCAGCGTAGGGTTCGCGTCGTCTCAAGTCGATCAAGATCCTCGGCCAT
>JADGPN010000001.1 GCA_017882465.1 Solirubrobacteraceae bacterium | reverse complement strand
CGGCCAACAGCGCTGCTGTGCTGATCGAGTCGCCCTGCCTGGATGCCTGGGGGCTTTTTGAGGCCGGGAACGTTTCGGGCTACGTTGATCGGCTGGTCGGACACGTCCGGGGGCTAGCACCGCGGGTTGATGGCGTCGTTGCCCGCGCGGCGCCGTCGGGATTCATCGCAGCTGCTTCGCTTAAGCGGCAGCGGGCGCAGTGCTTGCCAGGTCGGCGATCCACCGGACGCCAGCAAGCGCCACGACGGTCGAAGCGGGAGCGGCGACGATGGAGCTCGGCGCTGCCGCTATGGGACCAAACCGGCAGCGCCGGCGACGGAGCGGCCGGCCACCTAGACAGCCCAGTTCGTTCCGATCCAGGAGCCATGACCAGGCGTTTCGAGCCTGTCGGCACTCCCGCTGTTGGGCGATTGCGAGCGTCAGGGCCAGCGCCCTAACGACGGCCAGCAGCGCCACACACGACGAGCGCCTTCACGCGGATCCACGAGCCGCTTCCATCGGGTCAACCGCTTGCAGAATGCCAACGGATTCCACCGTGAGCAAGCACGCGATCGTGGCGCCGCCCGTGTCGAGTTGGTGCTTGCTTTAGGAGCCAGGTTCCGGCTAACGACATGGTGCAGACTGGTCGCGCAATCGGCGCAAAGCAGGTCTGCGACGAAGCGTCGGTGATCGCCCTGGTACGCCGGCTAAGCAGTTATCCAGAATTCTGGCTAATTGGATTTGTCGCGACCGTCCGATTATGCCGACTTGGGGTGTCGCGGCGGATGTTTGGCCTGCTAGTGAGGGGTGGGGCTGGTGATTCGGTCGGCATAACCGGCTGGGGTCGGTGGAGGCTTCCTGTTTTCGGTTTCGGTGATCCGACAGGAGGCTGGCGATGGGACGAAGGGCTCGTACTTGCACGGTTCGGGGGCCGTTGGCGCCGTGGGCGCTGGGGTTCCAGGTGTGGCTGGTCGGTCGGGGGTATCGGCCGTCGGCCGTGCTTCACCGCTCTTGCCTGTTGGCGGTTCTGAGTCGTTGGCTTGAGCGTGAGAGGCTGAGCGCCGGGGAGTTGACCTCTGATCAGAGCCCCTCGAAGGTCAGCGTGGCCTTCACGCCTCGGTGCGCGAAGGCCTTGGCGAAGGCGTCGACTCCGACGGTCAACCCGATGAACGACTCGACCGCGTCAGGCCACCTGCGACGCGCCTCGTCGAGGGCGTGGACGGCGGACTCCCAGTCCTCGCGGTGGGCGTTGACGCTCCCGAACAGGGCGCGGTTCTGCAGGATGGCGTCGACGCCCAGGACCCGTCCGTCGATGCACACGTCACGCGGCCGGCCGTCGATGCCGAGCAGGCACGCGACCCCATTGCGTCCTAGCAGGGACATGGTGTCGATCATGGCCTGGGCGTCGCCGGTGGCCTCCAGCACGACGTCGAAGCCGCCGACCTCGGCCGCCACATCGACCGGGGAGGTCTCGGCGACGGAGAAGTAGGCCGCGCCGCACGCGGCCGCGAGCCGGGCGCGCTCCTCGGTCGCCGGGGATCGGCCCGCGGTCCACACGTCGTAGCCGCCCAGCCGGAGCAGATAGGTGCCGAGCATGCCGATCGCGCCGGTGCCGAGCACCAGCGTGCGGCGTCGCGCCCACGGCTGCCGGCCGGCGATCGCCTCCGCGTGGCGGATACCACGGCAGCAGATCGATGCCGGCTCGGCGAGGACCGCGAGCGGCCCCAGACCGGCGGGCACGCGGATGAGGTGCTCGGGTGCTTCGGCCACGAGCTCGGCAGCGAAGCCGTGCAGCCGCGTGATACCCCGTTCGAGGTAGTCCCCCGTGAGGCACCCGTCGGGCGAGCCTTCCTCACATGCGAGGCAGTGGCGACACGAGCGGCGCACGGTCGCGCACACGATGTCCCCGCGCGTGAAGCCGTGGCCGCCGGCCTCCACGCGCGCGAGCACCTCGTGGCCCAGGATCAGGCGCTCTTCGCCGTCGGGCGCGACGCCAAACAGCCCCTCAGAGATCTCCCGGTCGGTGCCGCACACCCCTACGCACAGCGGGCGCAGCAGGACCTCGCCCGGACGCGCCGCAGCATCCGGGACCTCGGTCACCTCGGTCGTGTGCGCACGACCGGGGGTGGTGACGAGCGCGAGCATCAGCTCACGCCGCCGTGAGACCGCCGTCGATGGTCAGGACCGTGCCGGTCACGAACGCGGAAGCGTCCGAGGCGAG
The DNA here is from genome assembly GCA_017882465.1 of Solirubrobacteraceae bacterium. Lineage (GTDB taxonomy): Bacteria > Actinomycetota > Thermoleophilia > Solirubrobacterales > Solirubrobacteraceae > Palsa-465. The sequence continues at coordinate 51,558 of JADGPN010000001.1, read as the reverse complement.
GTAGAGGACCGCCTCGGCGATCTCGTCGGGCCGGCCGAGCCGCCCCACGTCGGCGACCAGGCGCTGGACCCAGGGCGAGTCCACGGTCCCCGGGCAGACCGCGTTGACACGGACACCGGCAGCGACGTGATCGACGGCCAGCGCCCGCGTGAGCGCGATCACCGCGCCCTTGGAGGCGCAGTAGGCAGCGCGGTTGCGGAGACCGACGAGGCCGGCGATCGAGGCCATATTTACGATGCTCCCACCACCCCGGTCGACCATCAACGGGAGGTCGGAGTGGCCCGGCCGCGACTACACCCGGGCGTGGTGGACAGCCTCGATGTTGTGGCCGTCGGGGTCGAGCACGAACGCGCCGTAGTACCCGTCGGAGTACTCGGGCCGGGGACCAGGAGGCCCATTGTCCTTCCCTCCCGCCGCCAGCGCCGCCGCGTAGAACGCATCGACCTGCTCACGGCGGTCGGCCGCGAACGCGATGTGCACCGGAGCTCCGGTCCCGTACTCGGACGAGATCGCGAAATCGTCTGCTTCCTCGAGCCCGAAGGCGACCTCGTGACCCTCCTCTCGCCACGGTCCGATCTCCGCGAAGCCGAGCGGGGTGAGCACCCGGCGGTAGAACTCGCGGCTGCGGGCGAGATCGCTCACGCCGACGGTCACATGGTCGATCACGACGCGTCGTCGGGGCACGCATCAGACTCTACAGGCGGCTCGGGCCAGGCCCGGGGCCCGTCCGGGCCCGTCCGGGCCCGTCCGGGCCCGTCCGGCGACGAGCGTCTCAGATGATCCGCTCGATGTCGTGCGTGAGGTCGTGCTCGAGCGCGAACAGATGGCGCATCCGCGGCGACTTGAAGGTGCGCCCGGAGAACAGCGTCGCGACCGCGCAGGCCAGGAAGCACGCGGCGCCGAGGGAGGTGTTCCAGTTGGCGGCGGCCAGATCGAAGATCGAGCCGGTCGAGGGAACCACGTAGCCGGCGATCGCCGAGACGCCGAAGAAGATACAGCCGAGCAGGTTGACGCCAGGCTCCCACCAGCCGCGCTGGCCGCGCTCCGGCAACCAGGCGTGGCCGTGTCGCGCGGAGGCCCGGTAGGCGATCACCCCGGAGACGAGGAAGCAGACCGAGCCGAAGGCATCCGGCCGCCACACCAGCCGGTCGTAGCGGGAGTTGGAGATCGCCGTGTGCATGGCCTGATAGGTCGTCACGTTGAAAAACAGCGTGCCGGCGGATTGGATCACCGCGGACCACCATGCCGAGCGCGCCCCCTCCGAGCGACGCAGCGGATAGGCGAGCCAGGTCTGGATCGCCCCGCCGATCGTGAACAGGATCGATCCGACGAAGAAGGTCACCGCGTCCGCGGTGCCCCCGACCCGCTGCGCATAGCCCGGGAATGGCCCGATCAGGAAGCAGATCGAGCCGGCGGCGAAGAACAGGGCCATCCAGCGTTCGCGGTTCATGCCGTGCCCTGGCGATGTGGCTCGCTCTGCCATGGGCGCGAACTATCGCCCCCTCGCTGCCGCCGCATCATCCCATCCGGATGAACCGGTCCGGCCCGCCCAGGCGACGGGGTGTATTCCAGGTGGACGCCGATGGCGACGGCTCTCGCCTGACTCTGTTCCTGGCGACGTCCCGCGGCGACGCACCTGACCAGGAGGTCATGGGCACCCTGGACGCCATTCGGCGCCTGGTCGAAGCGCAGGTCTGAGTCCGGATCGGATCACTTCATCGGTGTGGAAACACTGACCGACGGGGCGGGCTCGGAGCCGGGCTGGGGCGGCGCTGGCGCGGGGGCACGCGGGGTCGTCCGGGCCGCCAGCGCGGTGCCGATCGAGCAGATCCCGAGGCTGGCCAGCGCGGCCACGATGATCGCGGCCCCCTCCCCGGCCTGCAGGACGTGCGAGCTCAGCCCCAGCTTCACCACCGCTGCGGGGACCCCGAGCTGGGCGCTCACGATCAACCCTGTCCACACCGGCGCCCGCACCGCGCGAGCGCCGATGAGGTGCGCCACCACGATCCCTGCGATCAGGGTCGCGGTGAGCTCGAGCTCCGTCGGGCTGCGAACGAGCGCGCGCACGTTGAGGCTCGCTCCCAGTACGACAAAGAACACCGGCACGAGGAACCCGGCGCCGACGCCCGAGACCTGATCGGAGAGCCGGGCCGGACCGCCCTCGTAGGCGACCAGCAGTCCCGCAGCGAAGCCCGCGATCATGATGTTGGTCCCGACCCCCTCGGCCACGGCGCAGAGGCCGAACAGCGCGATCAGCGCGAACCGGAGGTCGAGCGCCCATGTCTTGCGGCCGGACTGACGCCTCAGGTTCCGCACCTCGCCTTCCCGCTGCACCGCTCGCGCCACCATGAGGACCACGAGCGCCGCGGCAGCCACGACGAGCGCACCGAGCCCGGCGCTGAGCGCCTTGGACGGGTTCATGACCAGCGGGACGGCGACGATCGTAGCGACGTCGGCCACCGTGGCCCAGGCCATGGCCAGCAGAGCCCGGTCAGCTCCCACGCCCGCCTCCTGGAGCGCGGGCAGGACGATCGCGGCGGAACCGGTCGCGAGCAGGACGGCCCAGATCGCCGGGTGGCCGACGCCGAGGCCACGCGCGATCAGAACGCCACCGGCGACGCCCACGACGACGCTGGCGAGGACGGCCATCGTGCCCCGGCGTAGCGACTTGACCAGGGCGGGGTTGCGCAGCGGCACGTGCATGCCGGCCACCATCATCAGCACGGCAAAGCCCATCGTGCCGAGGAAGGCGATCGTCGGGTTGTCGGCCTTGATCAGCCCGGCACCCGTCTTCCCCAGCGCCACCCCGGCCAGCAGCTCCCCCACCACCACCGGTATCAGGACGCGGCGTGAGGACGCCAGCAGCGGCCCGAGCAGCCCGGCCAAGATGATCAACGTGAGCTGGCCGAAGCTGACCATCGCTCCGACCATACGTCACAGGAGCCGTTATCGCGACATTGCAGGGGCTTCGCCCTTCGGGCTGCGCCGGTTTTCTGGTCCGTTCACATCGGGCGGCGTAATCTTGTCTGCATGTTCTCCTTTCGACACAAGACCGCCATGGTCGACCCCGCCCAGGCACTGCCCGGGCGGGAGCGGCGGATGGCCGTCCCACCACAGCATTTCGTACTCGGCACTCCGCTCGAGCCGCCGTTTCCCGAGGGCTACGAGCGCGCCATCGTCGGGATGGGCTGCTTCTGGGGAGCCGAGCGCGTGTTCTGGCAGGCGCCCGGCGTCTACACCACGGCCGTCGGCTATGCCGGCGGGTTCACCCCCAACCCGACCTACGAGGAGGTGTGCAGCGGCCGCACCGGCCACACCGAGGCCGTCCTAGTCGTATTCGACCCGTCGGTCACCTCATACGCCGAGATCCTGAGGCTGTTCTGGGAGAACCACGACCCGACCCAGGGCCTGCGCCAGGGCAACGACGTCGGCACCCAGTACCGCTCGGCGATCCTGTGGACCGGCGAGCAGCAGCGCGCGGTGGCCGAGGCCTCGCAGGCCGCCTACGCCGAGCGCCTGCGCGCCGCCGGCTACCCGGAGATCACGACTGAGATCGAACCGGCGGGCGAGTTCTACTACGCCGAGGACTACCACCAGCAGTATCTGGCCAAGAACCCGAACGGCTACTGCGGTCTCGGCGGCACCGGCGTCAGCTGCCCGGTGGGCCTGAGCTCAGCTCCGGCGGCCTAACACCTGAGGCGGGCAGGCGGCGCGACCAGGCGTCGCCCCCCGCCGCTTCAGCCGCCCGCGACCGCGGGCAGGATCGTCACCTCATCGCCGTCGGAGACCGGCGTGTCGAGTCCCTCCAGGAAGCGGATGTCCTCGCCGCCCACGTAGACGTTGACGAAGCGCCGCAGGCCGCCGTCCTCGGCAATCCGGGCGCGGAGCTCAGCGAACCTCGAGTACAGCGCGTCGAGCACCTCGCCCACGGTGGAGCCGTCCACGGTCGCCGTGGACTCGCCGTCGGTGGCGGCGCGCAGCTGTGTCGGGATCTTGACCGTGACTGCCATCGTCGTGATTATGCCGCCACGGCAACGCCCGCCGCGGCCTGATCGAACGAGGCCACCGAGGCGTCGATCTCCCAGGTCTCGAACGTCCCCCGGACGCAATCGAGCGTCTTCAGCCCTTCGCCGGTGATCACGGCGACCACACGCTCCGCGGGGTCGATGTCACCGCGCTCGGCCAGCTTGGCCAGCACCGCGATGGTCACTCCGCCGGCGGTCTCGGTGAAGATCCCGGTCGTCTCCGCGAGCAGCCTGATCCCCTGACGAAGCTCGTCGTCGCTGACCGAGTCGATCGCCCCACCGGTGCGACGCGCCAGCTCCAGCGCGTAGGGCCCGTCGGCCGGATTGCCGATCGCCAGCGACTTGGCGATCGTGTCCGGCTTGACCGGGCGGCACACGTCGTGTCCGGACTCGAACGCCGTCGCGACCGGCGAGCAGCCCGCCGCCTGGGCGCCGTTCATCGTCGGCAGCTCGCCGGACAGCAGGCCCTCGTCGATCCATTCCTCGAAGCCACGGGCGAGCTTCGTGAACAGCGATCCGGACGCGATCGGGCAGACGATGCGATCGGGGATCTCGAAGCCGAGCTGCTCGGCGATCTCGAACGACAGCGTCTTGGAACCCTCGGCGTAGTAGGGCCGCATGTTGATGTTCACGAACGCCCACTCGTGCTCGCCCGAGAGCTCGGTGCAGAGGCGGTTGACGTCGTCGTAGTTGCCGCGCACGGCGACCAGATGCGTCCCGTACACGCCGGTGGCGAGGATCTTCTGCTCCTCGAGATCGGACGGGATGAACACGTAGCTCTCGAGGCCGGCGGCCGCCGCATGCGCGGCCACCGCGTTGGCGAGGTTGCCGGTCGAGGCGCAGGCGATGGTCTGAAACCCGAGCTCGCGCGCTCGCGCGAGCGCCACCGCGACGACGCGATCCTTGAACGAGTGCGTCGGGTTGGCGGCATCGTTCTTGACCCACACCTCACGCAGGCCGAGACGCTCGGCCAGGCGGTCGGCGCGCAGCAGCGGCGTCCATCCGGCCGGCAGCGTGCCTCGCGGCGGTGCCGACAGCGGCAGGAAGTCGGCGTAGCGCCAGATCGAGTGCGGGCCCGCCTGGATGCGGCGTCTCAGCTCGTCCGGGTCGGTATCGGCTCGGGACGCGTAGGCGACCTCGAGCGGGCCGAAGCAGCGCTCGCAGACGTACCTCGCGTCAAGCGGGTAGGTGGTCTTGCATTCCTTGCAGCGAAGAGACTCTGGCGGCATATGTGAAAAAACCTCCGCCGGGGTCTGTGGTCGGAGGTCGATGAAACCGCCCTAGCCACATCTCCCAGGCCTTGTTGTTGGAGCCTGATGGAATTGGCACCGTTCCCAATTGGGAGGTTGCCGGGGTCTCGTAGGGCCATATCCCTCCACCCCTCTGGATGCGTACTGCTATGTGGTGCGAAGTATACCCAGAGGGTCGGCAGCGCGGCAACAAGCTGAGCCGCCGGGAGTGCCTCGAGCGCCCGGCGCGGTCGATCGACGGGATCACGCGTAACGACCGTCACACGGTGGTGTTGAGGTGATTCGGCATGGCCGCTACGTCCACCGATCGGCTCGCGCGCCTCGAGGCGTCGTTCGCCCTCGGGACCAGCGCACCCAGCAAGCGGATGCTGATGATCATCAACCCGTACGCGACGACCGTGTCGGACCGCCTCGAGAACCTGGTCGTCTACGCCCTCCGCGGCCGCTACAAGGTCGACGCGATCGACACCGAGGCTCGCGGGCACGCGATCGAGCTGTGCCGCGAGGCCGCCCAGGAGGGCTACGACGTCGTGGTTGCGTTCGGCGGCGACGGGACCGTGAACGAGGCGGCCAACGGGCTCGCCGGCTCCGACACGCCGCTGAGCTGCCTGCCCGGCGGGCGCACCAACGTCTATTGCCGGATGCTCGGGATCCCCACCGACCCGGTCGACGCCACCGAGCATCTGCTGCGCATGGCCGACGACTGGCACCCGCGACGCGTCGACATCGCCCGCGTCAACGACCGCTACTTCACCTTCTCCGCCGGTGTGGGCCTCGACGCGAGCGTCGTCGAGCGGGTGGACGCCCATCCCCGCCTCAAGGTGCGCCTGGGCGAGTGGTACTACACCTGGACCGGGGTCCAGACCTTCCTGCGCCGATACCTGGTCCGGCCGACGCGGCTCGAGGCCGAGTTCGGCGGCAAGCGGATCGCCGGCGTGACCGCGATCGTCCAGAACGCCGATCCCTACACGTACTTCGGAGACCGCCCGGTGCACCTCGCCGACGGCTCCGACCTCGACAGCCACGACCTGTCCGCGGTGATCCTCACCCGGGCGAGCCCGATCGACATCCCCACGATCACCTGGCGGGCCCTGCTGGGCGGGCCCCGCCTGGTCAACCACCGGCGGGTGCGGGGGTTCACCGGCGCGACCGATCTCCGCATCCGCTCGCTCGACGACCGACCGCTTCCGCTGCAGGTCGACGGGGACTACATCGGTGAGGCCGAGGAGGCCGTCTTCACCGTCACACCGCACGGCATCGCGGTCGTCTCCTGACGTTCGTCCAGCCGCGTGGACCCGACGACTCGCCGGGGCCTAAGACCGCGCCGACATGAGACGCGTGGTCGCTCGGCCGCAGGCCATCGGGGGTGAATTCCCGTCCGCCGCAACCTCTCTCAGTCGTGACGAGTCGCCTGCGACTCACCGACCGTGACGCGCAGCTGCTCGAGTTCGCCGCCGAGCACCGGCTCGTGCTGAGCGCGCACGCGCAGGCGCTGCTCGAGTGCTCTCAGGCCGCTGCCCAGCGACGTCTCGGCGCGCTCGCCGCCGCCGGCCTGCTCGAGCGCAGGATGTACTTCCACGGCCGGCCGAGCTGCTTCCAGATATCGCGTCCGGGGCTGGCGGCGATCGACAGCAAGCTCCCGGTCCCGAGGGAGGATCTTCGCTGCTACGCCCACGACGTGGGCATGGCGTGGCTGTGGCTGGCCGCGCACAGCGGCAGCTTCGGCGCTGCGCGCCAGATCGTGGGTGAGCGGCAGATGCGCTCCGCCGACGGCGCCGCGGACCCCGGCGCGCCACGGTACGGAGTCCGGCTGGGCGGCTTCGGGCCAACCGGGCGAGACCGCCTGCACTATCCCGACCTACTGCTCGTCCGGGCTGACGGCAGGCGCGTTGCGCTGGAGCTGGAGCTGTCGGCAAAGGGCCGCATTCGCCGCGAAGGGATTCTGGCCGCATACGGCGCCGAGACGCGGATCGACGCCGTGCTCTACCTCACCGACCACCTCGGTGTATCGCGGGCGATCCGGTCCTCGGCGAGATCGGTGGGCGTCGCCGGGCTCGTGCAGGTACAGGCGCTGCGCTGGGACGGCCGGCGCCCCGGCGCCGCGACACCGAGATCGAGGGCCCGGTCCAGAGAGCCCGCCCGCGTGGCGGCGCCATGAGCCCGCCGGCGACGGACCCGGTGGGCGGTGCGGCGAGCCCGCCACCGGACCGGGGCGGTGACGTGAGCCCGCCGCCGGACCATGGGCGCCACCGCCCCTTGTGGCTGCTGGTCCTGATCCCGCTGCTGCTCCTGTCTCCCCCGGCCTGGGCCGCCGCGGCCATGATCGCCGCCGCGGCCGGCGCGACTCTGCTCGCCCACTGGACGGCCCGCGAGCCCGCCGGGCGCGAGTCGGATGCCGAGCCTGCCGTGCTGCTCGGGTCAGAGTGCAGTGGTCAGGCCAGAGGTGGGCGCGGCGCCCCCGTCTACCTCTCCGATGGCCAGCTGTCGGCGCACGCGTTGATCCTGGGCGCCAGCGGCGCCGGCAAGTCGACCACCTTGCTGCGGATCCTTGACGACAACATCCGCCGCGGGCTGCCGGTGGTGGCGATCGACATGAAGGGCTCGCCTCAGTTCGCCCGCGCACTCGGAGACGGCGCCGCGGCGGCCGGGCGCCAGTTCGAGCTGTGGACGCCCGACGGGCCGGCGCACTGGAATCCCCTCGCTTACGGCAACGCGACCGAGCTCAAGGACAAGCTGATCGCCACCGAGCGCTTCACCGAGCCCCACTATCAGCGGGCAGCCGAGCGCTACGTCCAGACCGTGCTTCAGGTGCTGCTGGAGCGAGACCCGGGCACCCGCCCGACGCTCGCCGAGGTGGTGTCGCTGATGGACCCGCGGCGGCTGGCGGCCGGCCTGCGCGTGGCTCCTCGACCGCTGGCGCAGCGCGTCCAGGACTATCTGGCGACGATGTCGCCCGATCAGCTCAGCGCCGTCCGTGGCCTCGGGACTCGTCTGGCGATCATCAGCGAGTCGCACACCGGGGCGTATCTCTCGGCGGGCGGAGAGCGGCGGGTGGACCTGCGCTCCGCACTGGAAGGGGGGCCGGTGGTCGCGTTCAGCCTCAACTCGAGCATCTACGGCCAGCTCGCCGCGCAGCTCGGCACGCTCGTGGTCCAGGACCTGATCAGCGCGGCGGGCCACCGGCTGACGCAGCCGCGTGCCGATCGTGCCCTGATCGCGATCGACGAGTTCTCAGCGCTCGGCAGCGACAACGTGATCGCGCTGCTCGCCCGCGGTCGCGAGGCGGGCACCAGCGTGCTGCTCGCCACCCAGGAGCTCGCCGATCTCGACCGGGCTGCCCGGGGCCTGCGTGACCAGGTGCTCGGCAACACCGCGGTCAAGATCGCCCATCGCCAGGACGTGCCCGGCTCGGCCCAGACAATCGCGCAGATGGCCGGGACCCAGACGGTGTGGGACCAGACGCACCGGATCGAGCGCCGGCCGCTGCTCGGGCCACATGACACCGGGGCGGGCACGCGCCGGCAGGTCGAGCGCTTCCTCATCCATCCCAACGTGATCCGGACGCTGCCGACCGGCGAGGCGGTGCTCATCACCAAGCTCCCCCGCGCGCAGGTGCGGACCGTGCGCGTGCTCGCGCCCCAGGCCCGCGATAGCCCGCCGCGCGGCCGCGAACGTCCGCCCCAGGCGCGCGAGAGCCCGCCGCGCGGCCGCGACGGACTCGAGCTGGGATGACCGGCCGCTCCTCGCGCACCGGTCACCGACCACAGCCCCGGTGTCAGCCCCCCCAGTGAACGGGGCTGGCCACCGCCGCCTGGGCCGCCGCGACGCGAGCCACCGGCACGCGATAGGGGGAGCACGAGACATAGTCGAGGCCGGAGCTGTGGAAGAACGCGATCGACTCGGGATCGCCGCCGTGCTCGCCGCAGATCCCCAGGCCCAGCTTCGGATGGTGCTTGCGGCCGAGCCATCCGGCCATCATCACCAGCTGGCCGATGCCGGGAACGTCGATCGTCTCGAACGGCGAGCGGTCGAGGATCCCGAGGTCGATGTACGGCCCGACGATGCTGCCCTCGATGTCGTCGCGTGAGAATCCGAGCCCGGTCTGCGTGAGGTCGTTGGTGCCGAAGGAGAAGAAGTCCGCGTGCTCGGCGATCCGGTCGGCGATCAGGCAGGCGCGGGGCAGCTCGATCATCGTGCCGATGAGGTAGTCCTTCCCCGCCGTGAGCCCCTCGGCCTCGGCCACCCGCTCGATCAGCTCACGAACGACCTCCAGCTCCCGCTCGTAGTCGACCAGCGGGATCATGATCTCCAGCTTGGGCATCGATCCCGTCCGCTCCCGCACCGCGATCGCCGCGCGAGTGATCGCTCGCACCTGCATCTCGTAGATATCCGGGTAGAGGATCCCCAGCCGGCAGCCACGGGTGCCGAGCATCGGGTTCACCTCCCCCAGCGAGGTGACCCGCTCGAGCAGCTTCTCGAGGTGGGCGACGTCCTGATCGGAGTTTCCGTTTCGCGCTCGCTCAAGCTCTACGGTCAGCTCGACCGGTGAGGGGAGGAACTCGTGCAGCGGGGGATCGAGCAGGCGGATGGTCACCGGCAGCCCGGCCATCTCCTCGAACAACCCCTCGAAATCGCCCTGCTGCAGCGGCAGCAGCGCCTCGAGCGCGGAGGCGCGGAGCTCCGGGGTGTTGGCGAGGATCATCTCCCGCATCTTCGGCACGCGGTCGGAGGCCATGAACATGTGCTCCGTGCGGCAGAGACCGATGCCCTGCGCGCCGTACTCGTGTGCCTGCCGGGCATCCTCGGGCGTGTCGGCATTGGCGCGCACGCCGAGGCGCCGCAGCTTGTCGGCCCAGCCGAGCACGCGGCGGAAGTCATCGGTCATTACCGGCGGGACGAGCGGCACCTTGTCGGTGGTGATCGCTCCGGTGGTGCCGTCGATGCCGATGTGATCGCCCTCATGGATCACGAGCCCGTCGACATGGATCACGCCATTCGCGACGTCGACGTCGAGCTCGGAGGCTCCGACCACGCACGGGCGCCCCATGCCCCTGGCGACCAGGGCGGCATGCGAGGCCTTCCCTCCCTCGGAGGTGAGGATGCCGGTGGCGGCGTGGAATCCGGCCACGTCATCGGCCTCGGTGAACGGGCGAACGAGCACCACCTCGCGTCCCTCCTCCTTGGCGAGCACAGCCGAGACAGCCGTGAACACGACCTCTCCCTGTCCCGCCCCGGGAGACGCACCTACGCCGTGGGCGATCACCTCGTACTCGACCGCGGGATCGAAGGTCGGATGCAGGAGCGCCTCCAGCTTCGCGGCATCGAGCGTGGTCAGGGCCTGGGCTTCGCTGAGCAGACCCTCGTCGACGGCGTCGCACGCGAACCGGAGCCCAGCCTGGGCGGGACGCTTGGCCACGCGCGTCTGGAGCATGAACAGGCGCCCGTCCTCGATCGTGAACTCCGTGTCCTGGATGTCCCCGTAGTGACCCTCGAGCTTGCGCAGGATCTCCATCAGCTCGGCGTGGGCCGCGGGCATGACCCGGGCCAGGTCGGCGAGATCCTGAGTGTTGCGAACTCCGCTCACGACGTCCTCGCCCTGCGCGTTGATGAGAAAGTCCCCGGACGGCTCGGGAGCGCCGGTCATCTCGTCGCGGGAGAACGCGACACCGGATCCGGACGTGTCGCCCTCGTTGCCGAACACCATCTGCTGCACGTTGACCGCCGTTCCCCAGTCGTCGGGGATCTTGTTGATGCGCCGGTACTGGGTCGCTCGCTCACCGCGCCAGGAGTCGAACACGGCCCGCACGGACTCGTCGAGCTGCTTGCGCGGGTCCTGCGGGAACGCCTCGCCGGTGCTCTCGTGCAACAGCGTCTTAAAACGCTCAACCAGCTCCTGGAGGTCTTCGACCGTCAGCTCGGTGTCCAGGCGCACGCCGCGCGCGCTCTTGACCGCCTCGATCGCCCGCTCCAGCGACTCGCCCGGCACACCCCGGACCACGTTGGCGAACATCTGCACCAGCCGGCGGTAGGAGTCCCAGGCGAAGCGGGGATTGCCGGTGGCCTGCGCGAGGCCGGAGACGGACTGGTCGGTGAGGCCGAGATTGAGGACGGTGTCCATCATTCCGGGCATCGACGCACGGGCGCCCGAGCGCACGGACACGAGCAGCGGATCATCCGCGTCGCCGAGCTGGCGCCCGGCCGCGGTCTCAAGCCGGTGCAGAGCAGCATCGATCTGCCGCTGAAGACCGCCCGGGTAGACGCGCTCAGCGCCCATGTAGGCGACGCAGGCCTCCGTGGTGATCGTGAACCCGGCCGGGACGCGCCCGGGACCGAGGATCCGCGTCATCTCGGCGACGTTGGCGCCCTTGCCACCGAGCAGGTCGCGCATCTCCCGCGAGCCCTCGGCAAAGTCATATACGTATTTCCTCTGAGACACAGGTCCTCACTCCCGGTAAACGAGCACAGCACGTCGGTTGTCTCAGGATATTGCGAGGATTCAGCCGCGATTCGTTTAATTGGGCCCGCGGTCGGCGCGCGGACACCACCGCCGAATCGAGGCGCCGCCGCGATCAGGCGCCGGGCGTGACGCGGTAGGCGTCGAACACCGCGTCGATGTTGCGCAGCCGGTTGATCGTCTGGTCGAGCGTGCGCGTGTCCCCCACCTCGACCACGAACCGGTTCTTGACCATCGGGTGGTTGACGGTGCAGCGCGCCTCGAGGATGTTGACCCCGCCCTCGGCGAAGGTCCTCGACATGTCCTCGAGCAGCCGGTGGCGATCCCAGCCGTCGACCTCGATCTCGACCCGGAACGAGGTCTCGGCATCGCCGTCCCAGGCGACCGGGGTGAAGCGGTCCGGATCCTTCTTGAGCACGGCGACGTTGGGGCAGTCGTCGCGGTGGATCGTGATCCCCCGGCCGAGCGAGATGTAGCCCACGATCGGATCCCCGGGGACCGGGCGGCAGCACCTGGCGATCCTCAGCATCACCTCGTCGATCCCGTCGACGGAGATCCCGAAGCGGGTGGAGGACGTGGTCGGCCGCGAGCGGCGGCGGCGTGTCTGCAGCAGGTCGTCCGCGGCGGTCGGCTCCGATTCGGCCGCCTCGCCCTGCTTGAGGCGCTGCATCACCTTGTTGACGACGATCTTGGCTGAGATCTTGGCGCCACCGAGGGCGATGTAGAAGTCGTCCGCCTTGCGGAATCCCATCTCCCTGATCACGTCGGCCAGCAGCGGTGAGCCGACGAGCTTCTGGGCCGGCAGGCCCTGCTTCTTGAGGTGCTCCTGGAGCAGCTCTCGCCCGGTGTGCTCGGTGTCCTTGCGCGACTCGGCCTTGAACCAGGCCTTGATCTTGTTGCGCGCGCGTGTGGTCTTGACCAGCGCCAGCCAGTCGCGTGAGGGCCCGCGGTCACGCTTGGAGGTCAGCACCTCGACGATGTCCCCTGACCGCAGGACGTAGGACAGCGGCACGATCTTGCCGTTCACCTTCGCGCCCACGCAGCGGTGCCCGACGTCGGTGTGGATCTCGTAGGCGAAGTCGAGCGGCGTCGCCCCCGCGGCCAGCGACTTGACCTCACCCTTGGGGGTGAACACGAACACCTCGTCCTCGAACAGGTTGACCTTGAGCGTCTCCATGAACTCTCGAGGGTCGGAGAGGTCCTGCTGCCAGTCGAGCAGTGAACGCAGCCACTTGAGCCGGCTCTCGGTGTCCTTGGGTCCGCTGCCGGGCTTGGCCTTGGCCCCTCTGGCGGCGGATCCGTCCTCCTTGTACATCCAGTGCGCCGCGATCCCGAACTCGGCCAGGTCGTGCATCTCGCGGGTGCGGATCTGGATCTCCAGCGGTCGCCCCTCGGGCCCGATCACGGTCGTGTGCAGGGACTGGTACATGTTGAACTTGGGCATCGCGATGAGGTCCTTGAACCGCCCCGGCAGCGGCTTCCACAGCGAGTGGATGACGCCCACTGCGCCGTACGTGTCCTTGACCGAGTTCACGATCACGCGCATCGCGGTCAGGTCGTAGATCTCGTTGAACTCGCGACCCTTCTTGGTCATCTTCGAGTAGATCGAATAGAAATGCTTGGCGCGGCCGGAGATCTCGGCCTCGATCCCCAGCTCGCCCAGTTCCTTGTCCAGGTACTCACCGGCCTGGTTCACGTAGCGCTCGCGCTCCGCGCGCTGCTGCGCGACGAGCCCCTTGATCTCGTTGTACTTGCGCGGGTGGAGCGTCTGGAAGGCGAGGTCCTCGAGCTCCCACTTGATCGCGTGGATACCGAGCCGGTGGGCGATCGGCGCGTAGATATCGAGCGTCTCGCGCGCCTTGTCGATCTGCTTCTGCTTCGGCATCGCGGCGATCGTGCGCATGTTGTGCAGCCGATCGGCGAGCTTGATCAGGATGACCCGGATGTCCGTGGCCATCGCGACCATCATCTTGCGGTAGTTCTCGGCCTGCGCCTCGTCGCGTGACTGGAAGGTCAGCCCGGTCAGCTTGGTCACCCCGTCGACGAGGCTGGCGATCTCCTCGCCGAACTCCGCGCTCACCTCTTCCAGCGACGCCGTGGTGTCCTCGACCGTGTCGTGCAGCAGCGCGGCGCACAGCGTCTCGGTGTCCAGGCGCATCCCGGCGCAGATCTTGGCCACGCCGACCGGGTGGATGATGAAGTCCTCGCCGGACTTGCGCCGCTGGTCGGCGTGCTTGACGCACGCGTACACGAAGGCCTCCTCGACCCGGTCGCGGTCGACCACCACAGCGGCCTGGTCAGCATGCTCCTCGACGATCGCGAACAGGTCCCCGAGCAGCCGCCGCTCGGCGGCCGTCAGCTCCGGGCGCTTTACCTCGCTATAGGCCTCGGGGCGCTCGATCGTGTCGACCACCGGACGCGGAGTGGCGATCAGCGTCCCGCGGCCGCTCTCGTCCCCGTCCGCGCGCGAGGCCTGGTCCGCGGCCGCCCGGCCGGCGCCCTCGCCCGAGTCCGGCTCGCCGGGCCCGGGCGCAGCGGCAGCCGCACCCTGCTTGGCGAGGGCGCCGGAGCGGCTCAGACGCTTCGCCGGTGGGTTTCGCTGCTCAGGTATCGCCGTCCGTCCTCATATCGCTGTTGATAGGCCAGAAACGCCGCCGAGCGCTCCAGCGCCGTCGGCGCCGAGCCCGCGATGGCCATGGCCGGCAGATCCCGGTCGAGGCTGACGAGCTCCAGCTCCGCGAGGACCCTGATCAGCCTTCCGGCCAGCCTTGCCGGTCGTGGGTGCCGGTCATCGCCGCGAAGCAGTCGCTCGAGCTCCTCACCGGCCACCCTGTCCCGCTCCCTCAGGGCGCGGTACAGAGAGACGAGCGAAGTGCGGAGACCGTACTCCAGCTCGTGCATCTGCTCTGCAAAGCGTAGCTCAGCGGGGCCCCAGGCCAAGTGGGTAAACCCCGCGACCGCGGTCATGCCCGCCGGGACCGCCTCGAGGCCCCCGGACCGCAGCGCGGCGGCGGACGCGGCGGATGTCGGCGGATCCAGGGCCACAAGCTGGTCGTGGGGGTCTGCGAGGCCCGGCTCGAGCTCGAGCGCGTGGTGGGAGACGAGCGAGAAACCGCCCGCCCGCGCACCGAGACCCTCGAGCCGCCGGTCAACGTGAGCGCATACGGCCAGCACGGACGCGCCGCAGCTGAGCGCATCGGCGAGCACCGCGAGCGGGCCCTCCCCGCGCCGGTCCAAGACCGTGCGGCCGGCGGCGACCGCGGCTCCGGGCATCCCACCGGCACGGGAGATATCCCCCCCGAACGCTCCGGAAAGGTCGGCATCGAGCTCGGCCAGTGCGGCGGCGAGGTAGTCGCTCGGCTCGCCGAGCGCCCGAATGTCCCCGGGCCGGCATGGCTGCGCGTGGCGCAGGACGAGCCGGGGCTCGACGACCCCGTTCCACAGGTTGCGCTCGAGCTTGAAGCTCGCATCGAGGGCGCCATCCGGCTCGCCCGGCAGGCGGCCGTCGCACCCGAAGGCGACCGCTTTGGCCTGGGCTCCGCCCGAGTGGACCGAGAAGCGCGCGTGCTTCCCCTCCCCCATCGGGCGCAGATCGCCGAAGCGGGCGCCGGGGATCAGCAGCCGGGGCGAGGGATTGCCCATGCCGCAGGGCTCGAGCAGCTCGAGCTCCTCCGCCAGCACCATGCCCAGATCGCGACCCGAGGCGACGGCGTCGATCCGCTCCACCGGAGTCAGCTGCTCGTCGGTGAGCATCTCCACCGCGTGCGCCTCGACCGCCGCTCGCAGCCCCTCAATCCGCTCCGGCATGACGGTCAGGCCGCCCGCGGCGCGGTGGCCGCCGTAGCGAATCAGCTCGCCGGCAGCGCTGTGCAGCGCCCCGAGCAAGTCGAAGCCGGGGATGCTCCGGCCCGACCCCTGGGCCGGAGCGTCGCCGTCGAGCGCCACCAGGATCGCCGGACGGTGATGGCGCTCGGTCACGCGCGAGGCGACGATGCCGATCACGCCGGGATGCCAGCCCTCGGCGGCGAGCACGTAGGCGCTGCGTTCACCGAGCGCGGCCACCTGGGCCTCGGCCTCCCACCAGATCCGCTGCTCGACCGCCCGCCGCTCGAGGTTGGCGGCGTCGAGCTCCGCTGCCACCTCGGCGGCCCGGACCTCGTCGTCGGTGAGCAGCAGCTCGAGTCCGGCGTCGGCGCGGCGCAGCCGGCCGGCGGCGTTGATCCTCGGCGCCAGCCGGAATCCGAGCGCCTTGGCATCGAGCCCGCTGGGATCGGTGCGTGAGACCGCCATCAGCGCTCGCAGGCCCGGCTTGGCGGTGTTGGCCATTGCGTGCAACCCGGCCCGCACCAGGCGGCGGTTCTCCCCGCCCAGCGGGACCAGATCGGCCACCGTGGCCAGGGCGACAAGCTCGACGTCCTCGGCGGCGGTGCCGGCGCCGAGCGCCTCGGCGAGCTTGAACGCCACAGCGGTGCCGCACAGCTCGGGGCACGGATAGCCGCAAACGGCGGGATGCACGATCGGGGCATCCGGGAGCGCCCCGTCGGCCCGGGGTGAGTGATGGTCGGTGATCACGACGTCGATGCCGGCGGCACGCGCGGCGGCGGTCTCCTCGACCGCCGTGATCCCGCAATCGACCGTGATCAGCAGCCGCGTCCCCCGCACGGCGAGCCGCTCGACGGTGGCGGCCGCGAGCCCGTACCCGTCGTCGATCCGGCTTGGCAGGAACCAGTCGACGTCGGCGCCCAGCGAGCGCAGCGCCCGCACGAGGATGGCGGTCGCGCAGACGCCGTCGACGTCGTAGTCGCCGTGGACCGTGATCCGGGCACCCGCGTCGATGCGGCGCTGGATCACGGCGAGCGCCACTTCGATGCCGTCGAACTCGCTCGCGTCGTGTGACTCGCTCGGCATCAGGAAGGCGGCGGCGGTGCCCGCGTCGGACAGCCCCCGCCGGACCAGGATCTGGGCCAGGACGTGGCTCACGCCAAGCGCGTGCTCGAGGGCCAGCGCGTCGGACAGCTCATAGCCTGGGATCTGCAGGCGCGGCACCGGCGGCTGCGGAGCCCGCGCACCCGGCTGGAACTCCTCCGCCGGGTCGGGCAGCACGCGCAGCGACGGTGGCGGCGCGACGGCGGGCGGCGCCAGACCCTGCGGAGCGGCGGGCGGCGCCACGGCCGCCACCGCCACGCCGGTCGGCGTGAGAGCGGTCTTGATCAGGGCTGCCTCGGACATGGACGCAGCGTAGGTCCCGCTCCCGACAGATCGGCCCGCCCCGCGCCCGCGCGACCGGATCCGGCGGGATCGAGCAGCCCGAGGGCTGAACGGGTTCGAGGTCCGCGCGGCGAACCCGAGCGTCGTGGCTCAGGCGACGCCGGGAGCGCCGGCGTGCCCGGCCCGCTCGCGGCGGAGGCCCTCGTAGTACACGAGGCCGATGCCGATCAGCGCCCCGGGAATCGCCTCCAGCGCCGTGAGCACGGTGGTGTCGTGACGACCGGGAATCTGAAGGCCGTTGACGATCAGGCCGAACAGCACGGAGCCGATCAGCGCGCCGACGAAGGCGCCCACGATCCCGCCCCAGTAGTGATCGGGCAGCCAGATCGTGAAGTGCCAGATGGCGAGGCCCATCATCACCCAGGCGAGCATTCCCATCAGCGGCCTCCTCGAAGGTTGTGATGTGGCGCGGGCGAACCCAGGATCATCGGCGCCTTCCGTGCCTGCGGTTGCGTGATCTCGGCTTCGACGCCGACTTGGGCTTCTGGACCGGGGAGACGCCCTCGTTCTCGGCCACATCGGGGGCATGCACGATGTCCTCGGCGGCCCCATCCGCCGCCGGCTTGGCGGGCGGCCCTTCGGGCTCGGCGGTCGGTTTGGGCGCGGGCTTCGCGGCCTGCCCATCGGGCTTCGCGGCCGGCTTGGCGGCCGGGTTCGCCGCGGGCTTGGCGGCCGGCTCAGGGGCGCCGGCGCTCTCGTCCGCTGTCCGCGCGAGGCGCTTGGTGATCGACCGGGTCGAGCTCCCGCGCTTGGCCTCGTTGCGCTCGATCTCGAGGTCGCGCTTCATCTGCTCGAACTCGGCCGCCGAGACGGTCTCCGGCTCGGGCGTCGTGAGCCGGCCCCCGCGGCCGCCGCGCTTCGGCGTCGGGTCGACGTCGGCGCCGGTGGCCGCGTAGGCCGGGACGTGGCCCAGATCGGCCTCGATCCGGCGGCGGCGGGAGCGGTACTGCGGCTCGCGCTCCTTCCAGTGGGTCAGCACCGGCGAGGCGATGAAGATCGACGAGTAGGCGCCGGAGGCGACGCCGATGAGCAGCGCGAAGGCGAAGTCCTTGAGTGTCGCGCCGCCGAACAGCAGCAGCGCGAGGATCGGCATCAGCGTGCACGACGTGGTCGCCAGTGAACGCGTCAGCACCTCGGACATGGAGCGGTTGACGATCTGCGAGAAGGCGGCGCGTGGCATCCGCGGGACGTTTTCACGCACCCGGTCGAACACGATGATCGTGTCGTAGAGCGAGTAGCCCAGGATGGTCAGCAGCGCGGCCACGGTCGCTGTCGTCACCTCCCGGCCAGTCAGCGAATACACGCCTGCGGTGATCAGCAGGTCGTGCATCAACGCGATCAGCACCGGAACGGCGAACTTCCATTCGAAGCGCAGCGCGACGTAGGCGGAGATCACCAGCAGCGAGGCGATGATCGCCACCAGAGCGCTGTCGGCCACGGTCTTGCCGAAGGTCGGGCCGACGGAATCGCTCGAGAAGTCCTGGCCGCCGTTGGCCAGCCCGAATTTCGAGTCCAATTGGGAGCGGACCTGCTGCACCTTGGCCGGCTGGAGCTGCTTGGCGGAGATCTGGTAGCCGTTGCGGCCCAGCGTCTTGTCGCCCGCGACCTTCTGCACCTGGGCGTCTCCGGCCCCGGCAGCGGCGAGGACACCACGCACCTGGGACTCGCTGGCTGCCTGGACCAGCCCGACGTTGATCCGGGTCCCGGAGGTGAAGTCGATCCCCAGGTTCAGGCCGCGGCCGCCGATGGCCAGAGCGCCGATCAGCAGGATCGCGCCCGACATCGAGAAGAAGTACTTCGAGGCGCCCATGAAGTCGAACCGCCAGGAGCGCCCGCCCTGCTTCACGCCCAGTGCGGCCGGACTGGAGATCACTCTCGAGTCGCCCATGGTCATCAGGATCGCCTGGGTCGCCATCACGGCGGTGAACAGCGACACGATCGTGCCGATCCCGAGCGTGAAGGCAAAGCCCTTGACCTCCGCCGTCGCGAGCACGAACAGGATGAACGCGGTCATGATCGTGACCACGTTGGCGTCGATGATCGCCGTCAAGCCCTTCTTGTAACCCGTGATGATCGACTGGCGGATCGAGCGCCCGGCCCGGACCTCCTCCTTGACGCGCTCGAAGATCACGATGTTGGCGTCGGCCGCCACGCCGATGGTCAGGATCAGACCCGCGATCCCCGGCAGGGTGAGCGTGATCGGGATCAGCTTGATCAGCGCGTAGAAGTAGATCGCGTAGACGAGCAGAGCGGCGGTCGCGATCACGCCGAGCACGCGGTAGAAAATGATCAGGAAGATCGCCACGATGGCGAGGCCGACGAGGCCCGCGATCAGGCCCTGATGGAGCGCCTGCTTGCCGAGCGTGGCCGACACCTGGGACTCGGAGATCAGCTTCAGGTTGATCGGAAGCGCACCGAGCCTCAGCAGGTTGGCGAGGTCCTGAGCCGACTGGATCGTGAACCCGCCGGTGATGTCGGCACCCTGCCCGCCCGTGATCCCGTCCGGGTACTGCTTGAAGTCGATCTGCGGCACGGTCACGAGCTTGCGGTCGAGCGCCACCGCGAAGTGCTGGTCCAGGGTCTGGCCCAGACCGCTGACCGTCTGACCGCGCTGGGCGATGGTGCGGGTGACGTTCTGGAACTTGTTGCCGCCGTTGCCGCTGAAGGAGAACGTCACGTCGGGGTTACCGCCCGAGTCGGTGCTCTGCGTCGGGTTGGAGATGTCGGTCCCGAGCAGCGCGACGTGATCCTTGAGGACAAAGAACTGAGCCGTGGGACCGTTGAAGTTGGTGGTGTGGGCGGCGCTCGGGTCGGCTGCCTGGATCACGACGGTGCCCGGCTTGATCACCAGCTGTTCCACTCCGGGGTCCGAGGCCTTCACGCCGGAGGGCAGCCCGGAGATCAGGTCCTGCTCCGAGGTGTCGGGGCCCGACAGGAGGCAATGGACGCCGGCGGTCGGCGTCTTCCCCTGCTGCTTGGCCGCGGTCGTGCACGCGACGCTGCCGGGCGCGCCGAACATGTAGTACTCGTTGCCCAGCCGCAGGTTGTCCTTGGAGACCTGCTCGGGCTGCGCGGCCGCGAGCTTGACCGCGTCGTAGAGCAGCATGCTGCCCGAGCCGGGCTCGCCGGGGCCGACGCCGCTTCCCTGGCTGATCGTGAGCGCGTTCTGGTCCTGGGCGGCGAGCTGGGCGGCGACGGTCTTGCCGTTCGGCGTCAGCGCGTTGGCCTCCCAGTCGTAGAAGGCCAGCTGGGCGGTGGTTCCGACCTGTTTCTCGGCCCGAGCGAAATCCTTGACGTCAGGCAGCCCGACGCTGATCTGGTTCGTCCCCGACCGCTGGATCTCGGGCTCGGCGACGCCGAGCTGGTCAACGCGCTCGCGGATGATGTCGACCGCGCGGGTGAGCGCGTCCTGGGTGACCACGGGCGTCTGCTTGGTCGGCAGGCCCTGGTACACGAGCTCCACGCCGCCCTTCAGGTCGAGCCCGAGTCGCGTCTGGTGCGTGGCGATCACCGCGACCGAGGCGGCGAGCAGCCCGAGAACCAGAAGCAGAACGAAGCCGTTGCGTTGGCGGACGGTCATAGAGCTCGCCAGGATGCTAGTGGTCGGCCCGGTCCTCGGTCCCCACGGGGACCATCCCTAGCGGTGGTTGGCCGGCGTCAGGACGACGAGCAGTCCGCCCTCATCGTCGTCGTAGGCCGGGAAGATGTCGGCGACGGCCTTGGCCGGCAGATCGCCTTCCGCGTGGACCTCGACCGGCTTGGCCTTCACGCGCACCTCCCACTCGAGCGCCGTGCCCACGTGATCGGTGCCGTCCTCGAACCGCAGCCCGAGCACGTCATTGACCGGGCGGCCGATCACCTGCTCGGTCTTCAATCCGGTGAGCTCGAAGGAGCCCTTGCCGCAATCGACGATCTTGCCGTCCGCGTCGGTGGCGAAGAACGCGGCGTTGGGGGCCGGGTAGTAATCGTCGAGCAGCTCGAACAGGTATGCAAAGCCGCACTTCTCACATCCCTTGGCGTCACGACGAAAGCCGGCCGTCCGCTCGGACGCGATGGAGCGATGGCCGCAGTGCGGGCAGATGAAGTAGTGGGACATCGGCGAGTGAGGATAGGGGACGCCGATCAGCAGCCACCCCAACGGCGCGTGGCGCTCCGTGCGCGGGCCCGGCGGGCCCGGCGGAATCGGGATCAGCGCGGCGCCGCGGGTATCGGATCCGGGTACCCGGATCACGCTTGCAGCGCCTGCCCCGGGCGCTCACGCAGGTGGAGGTCCCGCCCATCGCCTACCCGGCCGGCGACAAGGCGATCACGTCGGGCGCCACGATCGTGTCGGCGCCCGCCGCCTCCCTGCTGGTGCTCGAGACCGACCCGCGCGCGGGGCAGGTGCGCGTAACGGTCTCGCCCTGAGCGCCGGCAGCTGCGACCGTCAGGTCCGGTGGGCCGCCTCATAGGTCGCGCCGGGACACGACTCCGAGCCGGAGCGCCGCGGCGGCCAGCTGCGTCCGCTTCTCGGTCTGCGGAAGCTCGGCCAGGCCGAAGCGCTCGAACAGGAGCCCGAGCCGCTTCTTCACTCCGGGGATGCTCATGTGCAGGTCGTCGGCGATCTCCTGGTTGCTGGCCGGAAGTGCGTGGCTGGGGTCCTGTAGCGGCCGACACAGAGCGCGCAGGAGGCGGCGCTCGGTCGGGGTCACCGAAGCGGTGATCGCGAGCTGCACGGTCGATTTGGTGCGCTCGAAAGACACACCGGGGGCCCGGAAGACGATCGCCGTCCGGCCGGCCACGATCACGTCGCCGTCTCTGAGCCGGTGACGTCCCTGGAGCCGAAGCGTGTTCACGAACGAGCCGTTGCGCGAGATCCCATCATCGACGATGGTCCAATCGCGGCCGACGCGCTGCAGCTCGGCGTGCAGCCGCGAGACCTCTCGATCCCAGTGAAGGCCGATGTCGCTCTCCTCGCGCCGTCCGATGGTGACGCGGTCGCGGCCGCGGGGCAGCTCGTAGATCACCTGATGCCCGTCACCGTCGCGGTAGACCAGATGCGGCTGACCGTGGCGCTCAGCCTCCAGCCGCTGCTGGAGCTCGACCGGGGTCGATCCGTGTGCAGCCAGCGGGGATCGGATCGGAAGATCAGCCATGGCTGATCCTCGGCGCGGCAAGCGCATCGCTTTCACGCGACCGAGTAGCCGATCGCGCTCAGCTCATCGAGCTCGGCTCCCAGAGCGCCGACGGTCGCGGTCACGCTCGCGTGCGCGGCGTTCCAGGCGACCGGGTCCGACGCGGTCAGGGCCGCGGCGAGCTGCTGGTAGGAGTGGCCGGCCTGCACCAGGTCGCTCTCCAGCGCCCAGTGGATACCAACCTCCATCGGGCTCAGGTTGCGGCGGTCGATGGCCTCGAACCTCGCGGCCGCTGCTGCATAGGCCGCGGCCACCGCTTGCCGGCGCAGCGACAACATCGCGATGCGGGCGAGTTGTGCTACCGCACCACGCGGGGTCCCGAGGGCGTCACAGCATGGGGCCCGCCGCAGCAGATCCTCGGCAACCTGAACGGGTCCGACGGTTACAACTATCCCAACCCGGCGATCCTCACGGGTGAGGGAGACCGGTTGTTCCTGTTCTGGCGAGGGGGTAACTGGAACCCGGCCTACGCCACCCGCACGGTCACGGGAAGCTGGAGCGCGCCGCGTGAGGCGATCACGTATCCAGGTGAACGACCCTGCGTGAAGCTTGACAGTAACGGGCGTGACACGATCGCTCTGGCGTTCACCAACGGGCACCCGCGAGAAGTCCTGACGAGCGTGTACTTCGCCGAATACCGCTACCGGACGAAGATCGCTGTCATCGGTTGACGGCCGCCTCCGCCGGGGCCGCTACAGCAGGGCCAGCGGCCCCGGCGGGTCGAGCCCGAGATGCTCGTATGCGCGCCGGGTTGCGGCCCGGCCGCGCGGCGTGCGCTCGATCAGTCCGCGCTGGAGCAGGTAGGGCTCGTACACGTCCTCGATCGTGTCCTGTTCCTCCCCGACGGCCACGGCCAGCGTCGACAGGCCCACCGGCCCGCCCCCGAACTTCTCGCAGATCACGCGCAGGATCTCGCGGTCGAGCCGGTCGAGGCCCTCGTGGTCGACCTGGAGCAGATCGAGGGCGTCCGCGGCGACGGGGCCGGTGACGACGCCGGCGCCGCGCACCTCGGCGTAGTCCCGCACCCGCTTCAGCAGCCGGTTGGCCACGCGCGGAGTCCCGCGGCTGCGGGCGGCGATCGCGACCGCGCCCTCGTCCTCGATCGCGACGTCGAGCAGCCGGGCGCTGCGACGCACGATCCGGGCCAGGTCGTGCGCGCCGTAGTGCTCGAGACGGTGCTGGATCCCGAAGCGGTCCCGCAGCGGCGTCGTCAGCAGGCCGGTGCGCGTGGTCGCGCCGATCAGCGTGAACGGCGGCAGGTCGATCGTCACCACCCGGGCGCCGGCGCCCTGCCCGACGGTGATCGGCAGGCAGCCGTCCTCCATCGCCGGATAGAAGGTCTCCTCCAGGGCCCGCGGGAGGCGGTGGATCTCGTCGACGAAGAACACGGCCCGCGGCTCCAGCGCAGTGAGGAACGCGGCCACGTCGCCCTTGCGCTCGAGCGCCGGGCCCGCGGTCTGGACGAACGGGACATCGAGCTCGGCGGCGAGAATCTGCGCCAGCGACGTCTTACCCAGCCCGGGAGGTCCCGCGAGCAGGACGTGGTCGAGCGCCTCGCCGCGCGACCCAGCGGCGGCGATCGAGACCGCGAGCTGGTCCTTGAGCGCCTCTTGGCCGACGAAGTCCTCCAGCCGGCGCGGGCGCAGGGAGCGGTCGAGGTCCTCCTCGGGCAGCGCCTCGGGGGCCTGGATCCTGGGCGCCCCCGGCCCTCCGGCGCCGCTCATCTCAGCGGCGGGCCGACCGGAGCGCATCCGCGATCAGGTCCTCCGGACGTTCTCCCGCGGCGCCGTCGAGCAGCTCATCGGCCTCCACCGGCGTGTAGCCGAGCCCGAGCAGCCCCTCCCGCGCGATCGTGAGCGGGTCCTCGGACCGCGAGACCGAGATCGCCTGCTCCGGCAGGCTCACACCCACCTTCTCGCGCAGCTCGACGATGATCCGCTCAGCGGTGCGCTTCCCGATCCCCGGCACGGCCTGCAGGCGCGCCGAGTCGCCCGCGGCCAGCGTGGCCAAGAGCTCACGGGGCGGACCGCCCGAGAGCACGGCGAGCGCCACCTTGGGCCCGACCGACTGCACCCCGAGCAGCATCAGGAACAGCTCGCGCTCCTGCTCGGTCGCGAAGCCGTACAGGGCCAGAGCGTCATCGCGGACCACCATGTGGGTATGCAGGACGCTCTCGCCGCCGACCGCCGGCACCTGCCGGAGCGTCTCGGTCGAGACCGCGAGCCGGTAGCCGACGCCGCCGCAGTCGACCACGACGTGATCGCCGCGGCGCACGGCCACAGTGCCCGACAGCAGCGCGATCATGCGCGCGCCACCGCCTGGACCAATGGGGCCCGGTTGGCCTCGCAGATCGCCACCGCGAGCGCGTCCGCGGCATGATCGGGCGCCGGTGGCGCGGCGAGGCCGAGCAGCCGGGCCACCATCCGGCCCACCTGGTCCTTGCCGGCCCGACCGCTGCCGCAGACGGCGCCCTTGACCTGTTGGGGCGTGTAGGAGCGCGACGGCACTCCGCGCTGTCCCGCGGCCAGCAGCACGACCCCGCGGGCCTGGCCGACCGCGAAGGCGGTGCGCACGTTGGCGCCGAAGTACAGCTCCTCGATCGCCATCGCGTCCGGGGAGTGCTGGTCGAGCAGCTCGCAGATGCGGACGTGGATGTCGCTCAGGCGGTGTTCCAGGGCAATGCCCGGCGAGGTCTCGATCACGCCATGATCGAGTGCGCGCAGCCGCGAGCCCGCGCTCTCCAGAACTCCATAGCCGGTACTCGCGGTACCGGGGTCGATCCCGAGGACGATCATCGAACTCGACATTCTGCGTCGCCGCCCGGACGCCTGCCCCATTGGGCGCCGGCTCTGCCGCGCCGCCCAGTCGCACGCGGAGGCGGTCGCGGAGCTGACCAGGTGCGCCGGCTCGCAGTTCGGCCCAGGGTGAGTGCCGCGCTGAGCGGACACCCGTCCGGACGCCGCCAGGCGGGCGCGGTCGGGGTCTGACGGCGCGCCCGGCTACCGGGAGGCGACGTTCAGCACCACGGTCAGCGCGAAGCAGAACAGCGCAATGCTGCGCAGCAGCACCCCGGTTCTGGGGCTCATGCGACCGTTGATCATGCCGAGCACGGCGGCGAGCAGGAACAGGACGGCGAGGGCCGCGAACCCGATCGCCAGCGCTCTCAGGAACGGCATCGCCTGAGGGCTAGCGGCCGACGCAGCGGTTGGAGGCGCCGGGGCGGGTGACGCGGTAGACGCGCCAGCCGCCGACGCTGGCCAGCTGCTGCTCGACCCGGGGGGTCACGCGCACCGGCGCCGGACCACCGTCGATGGTGTTGTGGGGCCCGATGAACAGCACCCCGGGATGGCGCAGCGACGTGCCGACGCGACCCAGGGTCACATGAAGCTTCCACGCCAGCGCGGTCTGCACACCATGGTTGACGGCCGAGAAGCTCGAACGGCACGGAAGCACGCCGGCGTGGCCGCCCACGGTGCGAACCGCCGCCGAGAGCTCGTCGAGCGTGCGGACGGCCCTGTCGGCGACTGCCTTCTGGGCCCGGGCGGTGTCGATCCGGCTCCAGGCCAGCGGGATCGAGATGGCGATCAGCACCACCGCGATCGCCGTCGTCGCCGCGCCGCCGCCGGCGAGCATCGCCACCCGGGCCACTCCGATGCCGGCGAGCACGCAGATGACCGCAGCCGCGGGCAGAAAGAAGCGCTCGAGCCCCGGGTAGCCGTCGATCACCATCGCGATCACGAGCACGATCCAGGCCAGGGCTCCGCCGGCGAGACCGAGCACCACCTTGTCGCGATCCTTGAACCACGCAAAGGCGACGCCGACAGCGGCCGCGATCAGGACCGGCAGGACCTGCAGATCCGCGGCGCGACGCAGCGCCTCCAGCGACGGATGGCTGCCGAGATGGCCGTTGTAGGACTTGGCATGCGAGGCGGCCAGGAACGGCTGGCCGGAGCCGATCCAGGGCGGGATGAACCACAGCGCGGGAATCGAGGCCGATCCCACGACGATCAGCGCGCGCAGCTGTGGCTCGCGGAACCACAGCCAGATGGCGTACACGACGATGAACGGCCACGCCTCCGGACGGATCAGCGCCGCGGCCACCCCGAGCACGAACGCCTGCCCCCGCTTGCCCGACAGGTGCCGGTCGATCGCCCACAGGCAGGCGCCCACCAGCATCGGCTCCGAGGTGCCGCGGAACAGGTAGTAGAACCAATCCTGGGTCAGCGCGACGCCGAGCACGGCGACCAGGCCGGCGATCCAGCCCGCGAACCGAGTTCCCAGCCTCCACGCCGCCACCAGCGCCAGCAGGCCGCCGGCCCGCGCCGTGATCACCCACAGCGTCGGCGCGGCGCCACCGAAGAGCCCGTAGACGGTCGTGAACAGCACCGGGAGCGGCTTCCACGACGGTCCGCCGCCGGTGGCGAAGCTGAGGTGGGGGTCGACGACCTCACGGCCCCAGACGATCCACGCCCACGGGTCGTAGCTCGGGACCGTCGGGAGCAGCGCGGCGGAGAGCGCAGCCAGCGCCAGGCAGGCGAGGACGATCCGCACCACCGGTGGGGACACGAACCCGGCCAGGTCGATCCGGCGGGGCGCTGAAGTTCCGTTCGGGGACTCAGGATCGGGCGCCCGCGTCAGCGGATCGTCGACCTCGATCTGTTCCCCCGCGTGCTCGCGAGCGGGCATGGGGGCTTCGATTCTAGCGGCCTGGGCCCTAATATTTCCCTCTCCAGCGCGACGGGCCGGCGCGCCTTGCTGAACGCTGCCTGTGCTCGTCCGATCTCTCGTCCTGTCCCTGGTGATCACGCTCTGCGCGTGCGCCGCCGCGCGCGCTCAGGGGCCCGTTTACCCCCCCGACACCCCCGTCCAAGGGTCGGTCTACCGGGACGGGCAGACCGACCGCTACCTGGTCGGGGGGACCTGGCTGTACCGCCCGGACCGCGCCGATGCGGGCATCGCCGAGGGCTTCTGGCGCGACGTGGCCGCCACCGACGGCTGGTCTCCGGTCTCGGTCCCCAACGCCTACAACGCCGGCGATCAGTCGACCGCGAGCATGGTCGGATACGTGGGCTGGTACCGCAAGGACTTCAGCCTGCCGACGAGCGGCCTGCCGCGCGGCGCCCGCGTCGCGGACCTGCACTGGATCCTCCGCTTCGAGTCGGTCAACTACCGGGCCGAGATCTGGCTCAACGGCCGCTTGGTGGGACAGCATGTGGGGGCGTTCCTGCCGTTCGAGGTCGACCTCACCGGCCTGCGCCTGCACGGCGTGAACCGGCTCGTGGTGCGCGTCGATGACCGGCACTATCTCTCCGATCTGCCTCCCGGGCCGGCCGGGGGCGGACGCACCGACATCGGCGGCTGGTGGAACTACGGCGGGATCCTGCGCGAGGTCTACCTGCGCCCGGTGGACAGGGTCGACATCGCCCAGGTCCAGGTCCGCCCCCTGCTGGCCTGCCCCTCCTGCTCGGCGATGATCGACGAGCAGGCGCTGGTGCGCAACGTCACCGGGTCGGCTCAGACCGTGCGCCTGCGGGGGACCTACGGTGGCACGCGGCTCGACTTCGGCCAGAGGACGATCGCGCCCGGCCGCACGTGGACCGCGCACGCGCTGGTCCACGTCGCCAGGCCGCGTCTGTGGGCGCCGGGCAGCCCCACTCTGTACCGCGCGACCCTGACCGCGTCGGACCCAAAGGGGAATGAGCTCGCCGGCTACCTCACCTATAGCGGGATCCGATCGATCGCGCTCAGCGGCGGCCGGCTGCTGCTCAACGGACGGCGGCTCGACCTGCGCGGGGTCGGCCTGCAGGAACAGGACATCGTGCTGGGAGGCGGGCTGGACCCCGCCCACATCAGGCGCCTGGTGGATTGGACGCGGAGCCTGGGCGCCGACCTGATCCGCGGCCAGTACCCGTCGGACCCGCTGCTCGAGGAGCTCGCCGACCGCTACGGCATCCTGCTCTGGAGCGAGATCCCGGTCTACCAAACGCAGCTCCAATACCTGACCCAGCCGGCTTGGGTGGGATTCGTCCACTCGATGCTGCAGCAGAACATCCTCGCCAATCAGAACCACCCTTCGATCCTGCTCTGGAGCGTGGGCAACGAATTGGTCTCCCCCGCCCCGCCCCAGGAGGGAACCTACATCGCGGGTGCCGTGTCGCTGGCCCACCGGCTCGATCCGACGCGCCCGGTGGGGATGGCGGTCGGTGCCTGGCCCGGAGTGGGCTGTCAGCGGGCCTACGCGCCGCTCGACGTGGTCGGGTTCAACGACTACTTCGGCTGGTACAGCGTGGCCCGCGGCGCAACTGCGGATCGCGACCAGCTCGGGCCCTTCCTCGACTCCTTCCATGCCTGCTACCCGACCAAGGCGCTGTTCGTGTCCGAGTTCGGTTTCGAGGCGGACCGCAGCGGACCGGTCGAGCAGCGCGGCACGTATGCCTTCCAGGTGGCCTCGGCGACCTACCACCTGAGCGTCTTCGACCAGAAGCCATGGCTCTCCGGCTCGATCTACTGGGCGCTCCAGGACTTCGTCTGCCGCCCGGGTTGGGCCGGCGGAAACCCGCTGTCGGACCCGCCGTTCTTCAACAAGGGGCTGGTCGACTTCCTCGGCCAGCCCAAGCCGGCGTTCACCGCGCTGCAGTCGATCTACAGGTCCGCGGCGCAGATCGCGCCCTGACGGGTCCCCGGCGCCCGGCGCGGGGGCGGCCTGGTCGCCCCGGCGGGGTGTCAGACCCGTCCCCGGCGCGGCCTTTCAGCGCGAGAACTTGCAGCGCAGGAGGGTTCCGATGACCCGGAAGCCGTCCAGCGCGGTGAGCTTCTTGCCCTCCTCGGTGGCACGAGCCCGATAGTGCACGGGCACCTCGAAGATGCGCTCGCCGCGCTGGACGAGGCGCGCCGTGATCTCGGGCTCGATCGCGAATCCCGGCGACTGCAGCGGCAGGCTGCGGAAGATGTCCATCCGGATCATCTTGTGGCAGGTCATGATGTCGTGTAGGTACACGTTGTAGAGGATGTTGCAGGCCAGCGTGACCCCCTTGTTCCCGAGCACGAACAGGAACGAGTGACTGGTGTAGCCGTCGAACGCGCGCACGCCGAAGCAGGCATTGGCGCGACCATCCATCAGTGGCGGCATCAGCAGCCCGAGGTCGGCGGGGTCGTATTCGAGGTCGGCGTCGAAGATGGCGGCGAAGTCACCCTGCGCGTGGCCGAGGGCGGTGCGGATCGCGGCGCCCTTGCCCTGATTCTCCTCGTGCTCGAACAGCCGCACACGCGGACCCCAATCGCCGGAGCGGAGGATCTCACGCGTCCCGTCGGTCGACCCGTCGTCGACGATGATCAGCTCGAAGTCCGCGGGCAGCTCGGTGCCCAGCACCTCGATGATCGCTCGCTCGACGCGCTCGAACTCGTTGTACACGGGCATCAGGATCGAGAGCATGTGCGCAGGGTCCTAGCGTTGACGGAAGGCTCGTGCGGACCAGGGCCCGGACCGGTGCGGTCTGGTCCCGGTGTGCCCGCGAGGGCGGCGCATGCTAGCCGATGGTGCCGGCGGCTGGCTTTCCCCGTCTCAGGTGCGACAGGATGGCAGCGTGGACTTTGCCGGCGCGGGGTTGCTCGACGGGCTCGACGGTGATGAGCGGACGGCTCGGCTCGAGCTGCTCGAGCGTCTGGCCGCCGAGGGGGTCGGACTCGAGGAGCTGCGGGCGGCGGTCGCCGAGGGAGGGTCGGCGGGTGCTATTGGGCCGAAAGCAGATCGACCACGAAGACGAGGGTCGCGTTCGCGGGGATCGTAGGCGGCTGCCCGGTGGCGCCGTAGGCGAGGTTCGGGGGGATGATCAGCATGCGCCGTCCGCCGACCTTCATCCCCGCGATGCCCTGCACCCACCCCGGGATCACGCTGCCATTGCTGAGCGGCGTGGTGAACGTCTGGTTGCGGTCCCAGGAGGCGTCGAACTGCTTTCCGCCCTTGTACAGGACTCCGACGTAGTTGACGGTGATCGTCTGCCCGGCGGTGGCGGTCGGGCCGGTGCCGACGACCAGGTCCTTGGTCACCAGATGGGCCGGCGCGGGGCCGGTGGGCACCGCCACGAGCGGCTTCTTCGACAATGCCTTCGGAACCGCGGGGGTGGTGGACGTCGAAGCCGTGGTCGGCGTCGAGGCCGGCGTCGACGCCTGGGTCACCCCGCCCGAGGGGGCCTGGGCGATTCCCGGGGCCTTGGAGCTTCCGCAGGCCGCGAGGCCGACGGTGGTGGCTGCGGCCACGAGGACCGGGGGGATCTTCTCGCGTATGGACATCGGGCGGGGAAGGGTAGCGAGAGTCGCCGGCGGGCTAACCCGCGATGCGCTCGAGCACGTCCGCGTCGACATCGAAGTTGGCATGCACGGCGCCGACGTCGTCGGATTCCTCGAGCGCGTCGATTAGCTTCATCAGCCTGGAGGCATCCGCCTCGTCGACGGGAACCCGCGCCCGGGGGCGCTGGCTCACGTCGGCGCTCTCGAGCTCGACGCCTGACTGCTCGAGCGCTGCTCGGACCGAGGCGAGATCCGAGGGCTCGGTGAGGATCTCGTACACGTCCTCGTCGAGCACGATGTCCTCGGCGCCGGCGTCGATCGCTCCGATCAGGTCATCCTCGCCGTATCGGCCGGCGTCGACCACGATCACCCCACGCTTGTCGAACAGGTAGGACACCGACCCCGGCTCGCCGAGGCTGCCGCCGTGCTTGCTGAGCGCGTGGCGCACGTCGGCGCCGGTGCGATTGCGGTTGTCGGTGAGCGCCTCGATCAGGAGCGCCACCCCTCCCGGCCCGTATCCCTCGTAGAGCACCGTCTCGATCTGCTCGGTGTCCACACCCGCGCCCGTGCCTTTGGCGATCGCCCGCTCGATGTTGTCCTTCGGCATCGAGGCGTCGCGGGCGCGCTGGATCGCCAGCGCGAGCGCCGGGTTGCCGTCGGCATCGCCCCCTCCCTCACGCGCGGCGACGGTGATCGCGCGGGCGAGCTTGGTGAAGTGCTGGCCGCGACGCGCGTCGACGACCGCCTTCTTGTGCTTGATCGAATGCCATTTGGAATGCCCGGACATGACGACAAGTCTAGGGTCTGGCACGCAGTACGCTGTTCCGCGGTGGCTCCACCCCGGGGAAGCTTTCGCCTCTCGATCGTGTCCTTGGTTCACACCATGCTCTCAAGTTCGAACAGGAGTGTCCCCAGATGAAACGACTGCCCGCGGCGGCGCTGCCGCTGATCCTGCTGGCGCTGGCCGGGTGCGGCTCCAGCTCCTCCTCCAGCTCCTCCTCCAGCTCGAGCCCCAGCTCGACTCCCGCCGCCACCAGCACGCCCGCAACCAGCGGAGCGTCGGGGGCCGTGGTGCCGATCGTGATGCAGAACATCGCCTTCAACCCGGCCGTCACGCATGCCAGGGTCGGCCAGACGGTGAAGTGGACCAACATGGACTCGGCGCCGCACAACGTCACCTACGTGGGCGGACCGAAGTTCACCTCGTCGCAGACCTTCGCGAACGGCGGGACCTTCTCGCTGAAGCTGACCAAAGCGGGCACGATCCAGTACCGCTGCACGATCCATCCCGGGATGAACGCGACGATCGTCGTGGCGCCGTAGCCGGGTCCGCAGAGTGGCGAGCACTGGCCGGCCCTACGGCACGGTGTTCAGGTTCACGGCCTCGATCTGGTCGGAGCCGTAGTTGGTCACGAATGCCGTGCGGCGCCCGGGCGGGACGGCCAGGTCGCGCGGGTAGACCCCGGCCGGCACCGTGCCGATCGCCGCGGGCCTGCCCGCGACCGCCGCGGCGACGTCGACCACGGTCACCCCGGGGCCGGGCGCCGGCGTGCCCGCGGCCCCGGAGTCGGCGACCAGCAGCCGCCGCCCTCCGTCGATCGCGAGCACGCCGACCGGCGCGCTCCCCACCGGGACGTAGGCGATCATCGGCCGGGGCACCCGATGCAGGATCCGCGAGCTCGAATAGCCGAGCACCGCGTGGCTGGCCAGGGCGGTGACCCAGACCAGGCGGCCGGCGGCCGAGACGGTCACCCGCACGGGCTCGCAGCCGGCCGCCACCGCGCGCACCGCCGCCGAGTCAGG
Source organism: Solirubrobacteraceae bacterium (assembly GCA_017882465.1). GTDB lineage: Bacteria > Actinomycetota > Thermoleophilia > Solirubrobacterales > Solirubrobacteraceae > Palsa-465. The sequence continues at coordinate 19,298 of JADGPN010000001.1, read as the reverse complement.
GCGAGTCCGAGCGCGGATTGCGTCGATCATGGTCAGCGTTCCGCCCTGAGCTCCGGCCGCGCGGCTGCCCGCGGCGCCGTTCGGCGAGGCGAGGCTGGTGGCGTACAGCCAGCGTCCGCGGGGGCCGAGCGCGAGCGCCGCGGGTCCGTTCCTCAGCGGCACCCGGCCGATGTAGCCCGAGGTGTGCAGGCGATCGGCCAGCGCCGAGGCGAGATCGAACACCGCCACCCCGCTGGCTCGAGCCCGGGCGACGTAGGCGAAGCGGTCATCCGGCGAGATCACCACGGCGATCGAGCCGGCCAATGCGGGGCTGCCCTGCACCGCGCTGGTGAGCATGCCCAGGACCGGGTGGCGGGTACCGCGCTCGGCCCGGTTGACGCCGATCACCACGGCTCCGCTTCCGCCGCTGACGAGGAGATAGCGGCCGTCGTGGGTCAGCGCCATGCCATGACGGCCGCTGCCCGACGCCGCGGGCAGCCGCATGCTCCTGACCAAGCGCGGAGCGAACCGGCCGTTGCGCAGCACGTCGACCTCGCCCGCGGTGGACACGAACGACCACCGCTCGGTGGAGACGATTGTGTAGGGGGCGCCGGGCAGCGCCATCATCTGCGTTCTGACCCGGGTCAGGCTCGGCGCCGCGGTCGCCCGCGACGGGCAGGACGGGGTGCCGGACGGCGCTGCCGCGCTCCTCGTGGGGACGTGCGGGCTCGATCCGCCGCACGCGGCGGGGAGCATCGCGACGCCGATCAGCCCGACGAGGGCGGGAGCACGCATCGGCCCGATGCTGGCATGCCAGGTGCGGGCGTGGCCGGTGCGGGGCCGGGCGCAGGGCCCGCGGTCGCTCTCAGCTCGCGGCGAACCGCCGGCGCTCATCGCGCCAGCGCCGGCGCGTGGGCCCGATACCAGTCGATCGTGCGCCGAAGGCCCTGCTCGAGCGTCACCGAGGGCTCCCATCCGGTCAGCTCGCGGAGCTTTGTGGAGTCGACCCACTGGCGATCAACCTCGCCGTGGGGCACTCCCGCGCCGCGGATCTCCGGCTCGACCGCCGACCCGGCGAGACGGCAGATCAGGTCGGCCACGTCCCCGACGCGGTGGGGCCGCCCGCCCCCGGCGTTGAACGCCTCTCCCATCCCCTCGCCACGCTCGAGCGCGGCGACGATGGCCAGATAGGCCGCGACCGCGTCCTCGACGTACAGGAAGTCGCGCTCGGGGGAGCCGTCCGAGCGCACCACCGGACGGCGGCCGGCCAGAGCGGCGGCGACCGCCGCGGGAACCAGGCGCGAGGCGTTCGTGTCGCCACCCCCGTACAGGTTGGCGAATCGGGTCACGGCCACCGGGAGCCCGAACGTGTGCCAGTAGGAGCGCGCGAGCAGATCAGCGGCGGCCTTCGAGACGTCATAGGGGAACACGGGCTGCAGCGGCAGATCCTCGCGGTAGGGCAGCTCGGCGTGAGCCCCGTAGGCCTTGTCAGAGGAGGCGACGACCACCCGCCTGACGCGGGCCAGGCGGCACGCCTCCAGCAGCAGCCAGGTGCCGCGGATGTTCGTCTCGAAGGTCGAGAGCGGCGCCGTGTTGGCGATCCCGACCAGCGTCTGGGCGGCGAGGTGGAACACCGTGTCGACCTCGTACTCGACCAGCGCGCGCGAGACGAGGCCATCGGCGCAGATGTCGCCATGGACGATGTCGACGTGGTGCTCGAGCCCCATCAGCGCCAGCGCCGAGACGGCGGGCTCGTCACGGCGGACGGCCACCACCCGCGCGCCCGCCTCCAGCAGCGCCTTGACCAGCCACGCTCCGAGCAGGCCGTGGGCGCCGGTGACCAGGACCCCGCCGCCGCTCAGTCCCACAGCTTCCACGGGGCCTCCCCCTGGCTCCAGAGATCGTTGAGGGCAATCGCGTCCTTGTAGGTGTCCATGCAGTCCCAGAAGCCGTCGTGGCGGAAGGCGCGCAGCTCGCCCTCCGCGGCCAGCCGCTCCAGGGGCTCGCGCTCGAGCACGCTGTCGTCGGCGAGCAGCTCGAGAACCGCGGGCTCGAAGCAGAAGAAGCCGCCGTTGACCCAGTGCTCGCTGCGGGGCTTCTCGGCGAAGCCGCGCACCACCCCGTCCCCGTTCAGCTCGGCCACTCCGAACTGCAGCTCGGGCCGCACGACGGTCATCGTGGCGGCGCCGCCGTGCTCAGCGTGGTAGGCGAGCTGCGCGCCGAGGTCGATGTCGGCCACCCCGTCGCCGTAGGTGACGCAGAACGTGGCGCCGCCGAGCGCGTCCGCCGCCCGCCGGACCCGGCCACCGGTCGGGGTGTCTCGCCCGGTGGGCAGGCACCGCACCACGGCCCCCTCGGGCCACGACTGCGCGCGCGCGAACGCGTCCACCTGCTCCCCCTTGTGGCCGGTGAGCAGCAGGAAGCGGCGAAAGCCCTGGGCGGCGTAGATCTGGATCACGTGCCACAGGATCGGGCGGCCGCCGACCTCCACCAGCGGCTTGGGGATCGACTGGGTGTGCTCCTGAAGGCGCGTGCCGCGCCCGCCGCAGAGGATGGCCACCGGCGGTTTCACGGCGGCGGATTATGGCGTGCCGGGCTGCGGGTGCCCGATCAGGTGACCGAGGTGCGCGGGCGGCAGATAGCCGGCCGCGGGTGGGCGGGACCTGCGCGGACGGGATACGTGCTCGAGGCAGGGGCCAAACGGCCTCAGGCTTGATCGCAGATGGCGACCAGGTCGATCGAATCGTCGAGGCTGCCTGTTTCGAGCCGGAAGTCCGCGGGGCCGATCTCGAGCGCTCCTAGCCGCGGCTCCATTCGGTGTGCGTGGAGCATGCGGTCGTAGAGATGCTGGCGCAAAGTCCGCGGCACGAGCCGCCGCAGGCGAACAGGATCGCGAGCCAGCAGGCGGTTCAACTCGCGTCGCTCGCCATCCAGGATGGCCGTGTACCGAGGCGACCCGTGGATGCCGAGCACCTCGGCTCGAGGGAACGCGCGCTCGCATAGGGCGCGCAGCTCCGTGGCGTCGTACTCAACGTAGTGGTACGGATCGATGATCTCGTCCGGCCGACCGAACGTCAACCGGTTCGGAGTCACGAACACCGCGCGACCTCCCGGTTCCAGCACGCGCACCACCTCGGCCAGCACCAACTCCGGGTCAGGGACGTGCTCGATCGACTGCACCGACAGCACTGAGCCGAACGACCTAGCCGCAAACGGTAGCCGGCGCATGTCGGCGACGTGTGTTTCGCGATCCTGGTCAGCGAGTGCGACTGCCTCGAGATCGACCCCAACGCTCACGCGCGGCGCCAGCTCCCGGTAGGAATGACCGACACCGCAACCGAGATCGAGCACCCGGCCGACGGGTAGGAGCGGCGCGCAATGCCGATAGGCCGCAACGTGGCGCTGGAACGTTGGATTGAAGCCACCGGCCGGAGTCGTCACGCGTTCGCCGGTGATCATCGCCGGCGCGCCTCGAGGTAGACCGTCCCGCCGGCTCGTGCGGCGACCTCGCCGGCCGCCATCGCGGCTGCAGCGGGTGCGAGCGCGGTCGCAGCGGCAAGCACGCCGACGCGACGGCGTCCGGTCATGACCGTGTCCTGCGCCTCCGGCCGACGGATCGCACTGTACAGGTCGGGGTTCCCCGGAAGGCCGCCCACGATCCCATGCAGCCACCCGAACGTCAGCTGCCCAGCCCGCCAGTGGCTGCACCGCTCGATCTGGAATCCGCGGGCCGTCACCCCGGTCCGGAGCGCAGTGGCAGGGAGATGAACGAGATGGCGCGGAAGGTCGAGGTGGAACCACCTGGTACCGAGCAAACGCGCTTGCCAGCTTTCGAGGTTCGGGACTGCGATCACCAGGACGCCACCCGGAGCGAGCAATTCCGTCGCCCGGTCGAGCGCGGCCATCGGATCCCGTAGGTGTTCCAGCGAGTGCCAGAAGACCACCGCGGCCCACTCGCCTCGCCGCTGATCGAAATCGGTGATCTCACAGGCGAGGACCCCGTCACCATTGGCGGTGCGCTCGAGGCCCACCGCCTCGCGCCCACGAGCGCGTAGCGCCCGGAGCAGCGATCCATCGCCGGAGCCAACATCGAGCAACGGACCCGGCGGCGCAATTCGCTCGAGCCTCCGAGCCAGGCTCCCGCGCGACACAGCGAGCACGCGGTCGCCCCCGCCTGCGAAGCGTCCCTCGGGGGGCCGGTAGGCGGCGTATGCGCGATCGAGCTCGTCCTCACTCGGAGGTGGGTACGTCGTGGCGGCACCGCAGTCGGAGCATGTAGCGAGCCGGAATCCGGTCGGCCGACTGCGAGCCCCGCACCAAGCACAACGCGCGCGATCATGATCAATTTGCACGGCCCCAGGGTAACGACCTCATCGGGCCCGGGATCGTAGCCGTCGACGCGGGCACCCGCGCGAGTAGCATGCGCCGGCGATGGCCGCCCTCCCCGCCAACATCTTCAAGGCCTATGACGTCCGGGGCCTGTACGGACGCGAGATCGACGGTGACGGCGCAGAGCTGGTCGGGCGTGCGTTCGCGCGGGTGATCGGGCAGCTGGAGGGCACGCCCACGGCGGAGCTGCGCCTCGGTCTCGGCCGCGACATGCGGCTGACCGCGCCGGAGCTCGCCGCCCGCTACCGCGAGGGCATGCGCGGCGAGGGCGCGACCGTGCTCGACGCCGGGCAGGTCGGCACCGAGATGCTCTACTACCTGGTCGGATCACGCGATCTCGACGGCGGGCTGATGTGCACCGCGTCGCACAACCCCAAGCCCTACACCGGGGCCAAGATGGTCAGGCGCGGCGCGATCGCGCTGTCCGGCGACTCGGGCATCAACGACATCCGGTCCCTGATCGAGCAGGGCCTGGGCGACGCGCCGGGCGGCGGCTCCGTCGAGGAAGTGTCGCTGTACGACGAGTTCCAGCAGGCGGCGCTGACGTTCATCGACCCGGCGGAGATCAAGCCGCTCAGGGTGGTCGTCGACGGCGGCAACGGGATGGCCGGCCCGATGGTCGGACCGCTGCTGCGCGAGCTGGGTCTGGATCTGGTCGAGACGTACTTCGTTCCGGACGGGAACCTCCCGGGTCACGAGCCCAATCCTCTCCTGCCCGAGAACCGCGACTTCATCATGCGGGCCGTGGTCAAGGAGGGCGCTGCGCTGGGCATCGCCTGGGACGGAGACGCCGACCGTTGCTTCTTCATCGACGACGTGGGCGCGTTCGTCGACGGCGACTTCCTCACTGCTCTGATGAGCGAGTCGGCGATCCGCAAGGAGCCGGGCGCCATTGTGCTCTACGACGTGCGCGCCAGTCGTGCCGTGGCCGACACCGCGGAGCGGCTCGGCGGCACCGCGCTGATGAACCGGGTCGGGCATGCCTTCTTCAAGACGCGGATGCGGGCCGAGCACGCGGCCTTTGGCGGTGAGGTGTCGGGGCACTACTACTTCCGCGACTTCTACTGTGCGGACTCAGGCACGATCCCGGCGCTGCTGATCCTGGAGCAGCTCTCGGTGCAGGCCAAGAGCATGTCCGAGCTGCTCGAGCCGTTCCGCTCGCGCTACTTCATCTCTGGCGAGATCAACTCCGAGGTGGACGACCCGGCGGGCAAGCTCGAGCAGCTCGCGGAACGGTACGGCGACGCGGAGATCACCAGGCTCGACGGCGTCTCGGTCGACTACGACCAGTGGCATTTCAACGTCCGCTCTTCGAACACGGAGCCGCTTCTGCGGTTGTGCCTCGAATCGCTGGTGTCCCGTGAGGACATGGAGCGGCGGCGCGATGAGGTGCTCGCGATCATTCGGTCGTGAGCTCGCTGCCGTTGCCCGACCGATCGCCTGAGCCGACGGCGGCCGACTCACTCGCGCTCGCAGCGCGCGCCGGAATCCATCGGCTGCCGGTCCCGACGCCGTTCCTGGTCGGGCGGATCAACTGCTACCTGATCGAGGACGATCCGCTGACCCTGATCGACACGGGTCCCAACTCGGGCAAGTCGCTGGACGACCTCGAGCGCATGCTAGCCAAGCGCGATCGCCAAATCGAGGACCTCGAGCTGATCGTGATCACCCATCAGCACATGGATCACCTGGGGCTGCTCGACATCCTCGTCCGGCGCTCGGGCGCCGAGGTAGCGGCGCTTCACCTGCTCGGTCCCTATCTCGATCGGTTCGCGGAAAGCGCGCAGGCCGAGGACGAGTTCGCCGAGCAGCTGATGCTCAGGCACGGCGTCCCCACGGATCTGGCCACCGCGCTGCGCGCCGTCGGAGCGGCGTTCCGGGCCTTTGGGTCCAGCGGCCATGTCACCCGGCCGCTGCGCGATGGGGACACGCTCGCGCTCCGCGACCGCAGCCTGCGGGTGCTGCATCGCCCCGGGCACAGCCCGTCCGACACCGTCTTCTGGGACGAGGACCGGCGCATTCTGCTGGCCGGAGACCACCTGCTGGCCCACATCTCCTCCAACCCGCTGATCTCCCGGCCGCTGGGTGAGTTCGCGGCCGGCGAACCGGCGTCAGGGGCTGGCGCAGCCGCGTCTCGGGCCGGCGCTCAGGTCTCAGGCCCACGGCCCCGGGCGCTGATGAGCTACATCGAGTCGATGCGCGCCACGCGCGAGCTGCCGGCGGAGCTCGTGCTGCCCGGCCACGGCGATCCGATCACCGACCACGCCGTGCTGATCGACGAGCGCTTCCGGATGCACGAGCGCCGGGCCCGCAAGATGCTGCGGATGCTCGAGGCGCAGCCGCTCAGCGCTTACGAGATCGCGCACTCGATGTGGGGCAACATCGCGGTCACCCAGGCCTACCTGACCCTGTCGGAGGTCCTGGGCCACATGGACGTGCTGGCCGACGAGGGGCTGGTGCGCGAGCTCGACGCGGACGAGATCGTGCGCTTCGAGGCGCTCACGTGACCGCCACCCGCGCGCAGGAGCGCGAGGCGCTGCTGCGCGGCGCGCTCCCCCGCCCTGGTAGCACACGATCGAGCTGGCGCCGGGGCCGCCGATGCGCTCGGATCAGACGAAGGCGCTCACGCCGCGGCGCAGCGGCGACACGGTCGTGGTGCCGCACTCATACGCGCCCATCGGGATCGTCGTGCGCAGCGTGGAGGTGTCATCGGGAGGGATCACCTGCAGCGCGTAGGCCGTCGTGCACCCGGCCGGCGAGCTGATCCCGTGGGTGACGCCGAGCCGGAAGGAGACGCTGGCCCCGGGAGCCACGATCAGCGCAGCGGCCGGCGCCGGGCCGAAGAAGTCGTGCGTGGTCCGGGTCGAGAGAGTCGGCAGCGGGTGCCCGGTCCGATCCAGGAACAGGACTCCCGGATACCCGTAGGTGCGACAGCTGGAGCCGGTGATGTTCTTGAGCGCAAAGCCGATCTCGCCGTGCCCGGTGGCCCCCTGCTGGCCGAGGTACCGGAGCGCCAGCGACGCCTCGGTGCAGCGCGGCGGCCGCGTCACGGGGGTGACGGGCGTCGTCGCCGTCGTGGTCGCAGGCGTACTCGCCGTGGTGGTCGTGGCGGTGGCGGCGGTCGTGGTCGTGACGGCGGCGGTCGTGCTCGAGGCCGTCGAGGAGCTGCTGCTCGAGGCGCCGCACGCAGTCAGGCTCAGCGCCGCCAGCACGGCCAGGCACACGGTCAGCGATCGCATCGGCCCGTGATTGGCCATCGCGGGATCAGATCCTGCCCGTGGCGGCGATCACGCCGGCGCAGATCTGCTCGGCATCGCCCGCGGGCGCGAGCAGGTCGGCATCGGCTGATGAGATCTTCCCCTCGGCGAGCACCGTCGTGCGCAGCCAGTCGCGCAGCGGCGCCCAGTAGCCGACGTTGGCCAGCACGATCGGCATCCGGCGCAGGTTCCGGGTCTGGATCAGCGTCGCGATCTCGAACAGCTCGTCGAGCGTCCCGAATCCGCCCGGGAAGAACACGAATGCCGACGAGTAGCGGGCGAACATGACCTTGCGGGTGTAGAACTGGCGGAACCGCACGACCGTGTCGAGATAGGCGTTCGTGGTCTCCTCGAACGGATGGCCGATGGGGAGCCCGATCGAATGAGCGCCGGCGTCTCGCGCGCCGCGGTTGGCGGCCTCCATGATCCCCGGGCCCCCGCCGGTCACGATCGCGTACCCCTCTCCGCCGAGCCGCTCGGCGACGGCCCGGGCGAGCGTGTAGTCGGCGTCGTCACGCCGGGCCCGCGCTGAGCCGAAGATCGATACCGCGCGCCCGACCCCGGCGAGCGCCTCGAAGCCGGCCTCGAGCTCGTCGCGCGTGCTCGCCGCGCGGACTTCATCGGGTGAGCTCGGCGCGGCCACGAGCGGGCGCGGCGGATCGCTTGCAGCCGGGACTTCGAAGGCCATAACTTGCGAGTATCCCAAGCGGCCGTGGAACACCAGGATCACATCCCGGGCGCCCATAGCTGCTCCAGGGGTCCCGTGGTGGCGCGAGCGGTGAACATCCTGCAGTAGGCGCGCGGCGCAGCGCCCAGGGCGCGGCCGAAGATCCCCCTCCGCTCGATTCGGCGTGGTGGCCCACGACCGCCTTGGGGCTGTGCACCAGCTCCAGACCGAGGGCTGCGAGCAGCGCCGGGAGCGAGGCCGCGCCGTTGAGGACCGGCGCAACCACGCTGATCTGCGGCTCGCTCATCAGGGCGCGCGATGGTAGCCGTCCGGCCCGAGGCGTTACGGTTTCCCCGGTGAACAGCGACCAGCGGCCACCCGGTACCCACCCCCCGCCACGCCCGCGGCGAAAGGTCGACTGGGAGCTGGTGGTCTGCGGGTTGCGCGGTCACGAGATCGTCGGCACCGATGCGGCCGAGATCCGCCCGGAGGACGCCCTGGTCGTCCGCGAAGGCGGCGATGTGCGCTGGCACCGCTGCCTGCGCTGCGACAGCTGGCTCGCCCTCGCGCCACCCGCGCACGCGTCCCGCCCCCACCCACCGGACCACCACGACATCGTCATCCCCCTGCGCGGCAAGGCGCTGCGGGACAAGATCGTGCTGCGGATGATCGCCGTCGACCGGGCGTTCCACTTCCTGATCCTCACCACGCTGGGTATCGCCGTGCTGCTGTTCGCCTCGCATGAGACCAGCCTGCGGGACAAGTTCTACCGCGTGCTCACCGATCTACAGGGCGGCGTCGCGGGCGGTCCGGTGCAGACTTCGGGGCATGTCGGCTTCCTGCACGAGCTCGACAAGCTGTTCTCGCTGCGCTCCGGCACCTTGCGCGAGGTCGGATTCGGACTGCTCGCCTACGGCATTCTCGAAGGCGTCGAGGCTGTCGGGCTCTGGTACACCAAACGGTGGGCGGAGTACCTCACCTTCCTGTCCACCACGATCCTGCTGCCGCTCGAGATCTACGAGCTCAGCAAGCGGCTCTCGGCGCTGAAGCTCATCGGCTTCGTGATCAACGTCGCCGTGGTGGTGTACCTGCTGTACGCGAAGCGGCTGTTCGGGCTGCGCGGAGGCGGCGCCGTCGACGAGGATCTGCGACACCGGGACATGAGCTGGGAGGCGATCGAGCGAGCCACGCCGCCCTACCACGAGCTCCCGACCCGGAGCGATACGGTCACCGGGTGAGCACGGACGACGAGGCACTGCAGCGGGCGATCGAGCGCATCGGCGGCGATCTCGCCGCCGCGTTTCCGTCCAGCGCCAGGCACCCGCTGAAGGCGCTCGACGCGCGCGCGATGGAGATGGCCTCCAGCGACCAGGAGCTCAAGGCGGCCCTGTTCCGGTTCGTCGACGTGGTCCCGGCCTGCCGCTCGCTCGATGACCTGGCGCGCCACCTCACGGGCTTCTTGGACCAGGTCCCCGAGCGCACCCCGCCGCTGGCCGCCGCGATGCGGCTCGGGGACACGAAGACCGGGCGCAAGGCGCTGGGCGCGGCCGCCGCGGGCGGCGTCAAGCACATGGCCCACCGCTTCATCGTCGGCGAGACGCCCGGCTCCGCGCTCGGGGTGCTGCGCCAGCTGTGGCTGCGGGGAGTGGCCAGCTCGGTCGACCTGCTCGGCGAGGCGACCGTCACCGAGTCCGAGGCGGACGCGTACGCCGCCCGTTGCACATCGGCGCTCGAGGAGCTCGCAAGCGCCGCCCGCAGCTGGTCCTCACGCCCGGCACTGGAGCGCGACGGGACCGGCCCGCTGCCTCGGGCCAACCTGTCGGTCAAGGTCTCCGCACTCACCCCGCTGCTGCGTCCCGACGCACCCGATCTCGGCCGCCGCGACGCCGCCGGGCGCCTGCGCCCGCTGCTGCGCCGCGCCGCCGCCCTGGACGCGCATCTCCACATCGACATGGAGTCGTTCGACTCTCTGGAGGCGGTCCTCGACCTCGTGCTCGAGCTGTTCTCCGAGGACGAGTTCCGCACGGGCCCGTCCGCGGGCATCGTGATCCAGGCCTACCTGCGCGACTCCCCCCAGCAGCTCGAGCAGGTCCTCGACTGGGCCCGGGCGACGAACCGGACCACCCCGCTGCTGATCCGCCTGGTCAAGGGGGCCTACTGGGACCATGAGATCGTCGAGGCCCGCCAGCACGGCTGGCCCACGCCGGTGTACGAGGTCAAGGCCGACTGCGACCGCAACTTCGAGGCGCTCACGCGGACCCTGCTCGCGGCCCGCCCGGGGGTGCGCGTGGCCGTGGCGTCACACAATCTGCGCTCGGTGGCCCATGCGATCGCGGTCAACCGGCTCGCCGGGGCCGACGATCGCGACCTCGAGATCCAGGTTCTCCGCGGACTCGGCGACGACCTCCAGGACGCTCTGGCCGCGCGCGGTTTCCGCGTGCGGACCTACTGCCCGGTGGGCGATCTCGTCGCCGGCATGGCCTACCTCGTGCGCCGCCTGCTCGAGAACACGAGCAACGAGTCCTTCCTCCACGAGCAGGCCCGCGGGGCATCGCTCGAGGAGCTGCTCGCCGCGCCCTGACCGGCCTCGGTCACTTGCGACGCGCGGGATCGCCGGCGGGCAGCGCGGAGAAAGCGCTCCTCGAGGCGCTCGGCGAGCCGGCGCGTGTCGAAGCGGTTCTGAAGGCGACGGGATCCCTCGCAGTAGGCCGCGCTCATCGGCCCAGGACGTCCTCGCGCCCATAATGACCGACGGCGTCGAACAGGCGCTTGGCGTGCAGGCCGCGCCGCAGGTCGCACTCGGCGACCAGCATCCCCTCCTCGTCGTAGAGTGGGCCGGCGATCACCTGGCCGGAGATCGGCTCGATGACCGCGGCGCCTCCGCGCCCAAAGATCTCCTTACCGGGGGGCAGCGCGATCGGGAAGTCCTGCGGGAACGCCGCTGCCGGGATGAACTGCGGCACCGACACCACGAAGGCGCCGGATTCGATCGCGATGTGCCGCATCGAGGCGAGCCATCCGTCGCTGTCGTCCGCCGTCGGGGCGACCCAGATCTGCGGGCCGCCACGGTAGACGGCGTACCGGGCCAGCGGCATCCGGTTCTCCCAGCAGATCAGACCCCCCACGCGGGCGCCGGCAACGTCGTGCACCCCGAGGTCGTCGCCGGCCCCGATCCCGTGGAAGAGCCGCTCGTGATGGGTGGGCATCAGCTTCCGGTGGCGGCCCAGGATCCCGTCTGGTCCGACGTATACGAGCGTGTTGTAGAGCGTTCCGGGGCGCTCGGACTCGCGCTCGTTGACCCCGACCGCGCACCAGATCTCGCGCTCGGCGCAGATGCGCTGGAGGCGGTCGATCAGCGGGCCGGGAACGTCGACCGCGTTCTCCCACAGCCGCTCCCACAGCTCGTCCCAGCCTCCGAAGCCCGAGGCCTCCTTGGCCCAGGCGTTCGACGGGTACAGCGGGACCAGCGTCTCCGGGAACACGGCCAGCTGCGCGCCGGCGTCGGCCGCTGCGGTGAGGAGGCGCTCCGCCTTCGCCACCGAGGCGGCAGCGTCGAGGATCACGGGCGTCGCCTGGATCGCGGCGACGCGCACAGTCGGGAATACCGCCATCGCGCCGATCGTAACCCACCCCCGATGCTCGGGGGGCGGGGGCGGTCACTACGCCTTGGCTCCGATCGCCACCGCGCCCCCGGAGCGGACCTCGCCGATCCAGTCGTCGAGCTCCTGTCAGCGCTCGTACAGCCATTCGATCAGCGCCTCGCGCTGCTCGGGCACCTGGTCCGCCGGGTGGCGCCAGAACTTCATGGGCACGGTTGGTTCCGATCAGGCCGCCGGACCCGGGCGAGCTTCTCGGCCGTCGAGCGGGTGCCCTCGATCCCTCGCTCAGTGCGGCGGTCGCGTAACGTGCGCTGCTCGTGTCAGCGCTCGCTTCCTTCGCCAACGAGCCGGTGCTCGAGCTCCGCCGCGCGGCCGTGCGCTCCGGGCTCTCCGACGCCCTCGAGCAGCTCGAGCGCCGCCTCCCGATGTCGGTCCCTGTGGCCGTGGCCGGCGATCTCCGCACCGGAGAGGAGTTGGTCTCGACCGACCCCGGGGCCCCGGACCGGATCCTCGCTCACGCCCCGCTGGCCACCGAGGCCGACGTGATCGCCGCGGTCAGCGCCGCCCGCGAGGGCTCCGATGCGTGGGGACGCACCGGGGTGGCCGAGCGCGGCGAGGCGCTGCGGCGGGCGGCGGCGTGGATGCGCGAGCGCCGGCTGGAGCTGGCCGCGCTCCAGGTCCGGGAGTGCGCCAAGCCGTGGCCGGAGGCCGACGCGGACGTGTGCGAGGCGATCGACTTCCTGGAGTACTACGCACGTGGCGCGGTGACGCTGGACGCCGGCCGCGAGGTGCTACAGGTCACCGGCGAGCGCAACGAGCTGCGCTACGTGCCGCGCGGCGTGGTCGCCGTCATTTCACCCTGGAACTTCCCGCTCGCGATCCCGTGCGGGATGACCGCCGCCGCCCTGGCCACGGGCAATGCGGCGATCCTCAAGCCCGCCGAGCAGTCGCCGGGAAGTGCCGCGATGCTGTACCAGGCGCTCCGCGCCGGTGACGTGCCGGCGGCGGCGATCTCGCTGCTGCCGGGTGGCGGGGATGCCGGGGCGGCGCTCGTGCGCCATCCCGGCGTGCACACGATCGCGTTCACCGGCTCGCTTCCGGTGGGGCTCGAGATCGTCCGCAGCGCCGGTGACACCGGCCCGGAGCAGCGCCACATCAAGCGCGTGGTCGCGGAGCTCGGTGGCAAGAACTGCGTGATCGTCGACTCCGACGCCGATCTCGACGAGGCTGTCCCGGCGATCGTCTCCTCGGCGTTCGTGTACGCGGGCCAGAAATGCTCAGCCGCCTCCCGTGTGCTCGTCCACGAGGCCATCGCCGATCAGCTCAGCGAACGGATCGCCGGGGCCGTCCGGGTGCTTGTCGTGGGTCAGGCCTCGGAGCTTGGTACCGAGGTCCCGCCGGTGATCGAGGAGTCGGCCCGGGAGCGGGTCAACCGCTACGCGGAGATCGCCGCCGCCGAGGGACGAATCGTCGCCCGCCGCGAACCGGTCCCCGCCGTCGGCTGGTTCTGCCCGCCGACCGTGGTGGCCGACCTGCCGGCGGGATCCCGCGTGCTGGCCGAGGAGATCTTCGGCCCGCTGCTGGCGATCGAGCGCGTCCGCGACGTGGAGCAGGCCTGCGACGTCATCGACGAGCTTCGCTTCGGGCTCACCGGCGGCCTGTTCGCGCGCGACCCCACGACCGTAGAGTACGTGCGGCGCCGCACCCCCGTGGGCAACCTGTACGTCAACCGCGGCATCACCGGGGCCATGGTCGGCCGCCAGCCGTTCGGGGGCAACCGGCTGTCCGGCACCGGCAGCAAGGCCGGGGGACCGGACTACCTGATGCATTTCGTCGAGCCGCGGGCGGTGACCGAGAACACCATGCGGCACGGCCTCGTGGTGTGACGGCGGGCTGCACCGAGATTGCGGTTTCGCCCTCCGTGGCGGTTTCGCCCTCCGTGGCGGCTTCGCCCTCCGTGGCGGCTTCGCCCTCCGTGGCGGCTTCGCCCTCCCCGAGCGCGTGCCTCGGGGGTCTTGATTAATTTCTCCGCGGGGTCGATCATCGGAGGCGAAGCCCATGGTGATGCCGCCGTCAGCAGCGTGGAAGCTCCTACTGGCGATTACGCTCGCCGCGGCGATCCTCCTCAGCGCATGCGCCGCCGCTCCACGGCGAGCGGTTCCCGGCCGCGATCTCCGCCGGCTGGTCGTCTCGGCTCTCGCCCTCTATGCCGTGGGGGGCCTGGCCTCCCTCACCCATCACCCGGTGCTCGCGGGTCTCGTCTACGCGGCCGGGATCATCGTCTGCGCGCTGGCGGCCTGGCTCTCGCGCGGGACCGACTCCGAGGATCCGCCGCGCGGCGGCGAGGATCCGGTCGACGAGCGTCCTCCGCCGGAGCCCGACGGCCTGCCCACACTCGACTGGAACGAGTTCGAGCGCGCGTTCCGCGCCTACTCGGAGCGCGAGACCGCCGGAGTGTGACCCTCGCCGGAGCGGCCGGCGGCCAAGGCCAGGAGCAGCTCGTGTAGCCGGGCCTCCCCCGCCAGCTCGGGATGGAACGCGACCGCCAGCAGGTTGCCCTGCCTGACCGCGACCGGATGCCCGTCCACGCGGGCCAGAACCTCGACGCCGTCGCCGTGCTCACTGACCCAGGGCGCGCGGATGAAGACGGCGTGGACCGGGCCGCCGCGGAGACCGGCGACCTCGATGTCGGCCTCGAAGGAGCGAAGCTGGCGGCCGAACGCATTGCGCTCGGCGCGAACGTCGAGCAGGCCGAGGTGATCGCGGTCGAGCATGATCATCCCGGCGCAGGTGCCGAACACCGGCGTCCCGGACCGGGCCAGCTCCCGTAGCGGCCGGCCGAGGCCCTCGCGCTCGATTCCCAGCGTCATCACCGTCGACTCGCCGCCGGGCATAATCAGCGCATCGAGGCCTTCCAGATCGGCGGGCACCCGGACCTCGTGGGCCTCGGCGCCGAGCGCCCGGACGATCTTCGCGTGCGCCTCGAACCCGCCCTGCAGGGCCAGGATCCCGATCACGGTCCCCACGCGGCCTACCAGCCGCGAGGCGCCAGCAGCTGCTCGTCGTCGAGCTTGGAGGTCTCGAGGCTCACCATCGGCTGACCGAGACCGGTCGAAGCGGCGGCCACTCTGGCGGCGTCACGGTAGTGCGTCGTCGCCTCCACGATCGCGCGGGCGCGAAGCTCGGGATCCTCCGACTTGAAGATGCCCGACCCGACGAACACGCCCTCAGCGCCGAGCTGCATCACCAGCGCCGCGTCGGCCGGCGTGGCAATTCCTCCGGCGCAGAACAGGACCACGGGGAGCCGGCCGTCGGCGGCAACCTGGCGGACGAGCTGCAGCGGAGCCTGAAGGTCCTTGGCGGCGGTGGCCAGCTCGGCATCGTCGAGCGTCGCCAGCCGCCGGATGGCGCCGCCGATCATGCGCAGATGCCGGACCGCCTCGACGATGTCACCGGTGCCGGCCTCGCCCTTGGAGCGGATCATCGCGGCGCCTTCGCCGATCCGCCGCAGTGCCTCGCCGAGGTTGGTGGCGCCGCATACGAACGGGACCCGGAACGCCCACTTGTCGATGTGGTTCGCCTCGTCGGCCGGGGTCAGCACCTCGGACTCGTCGATGTAGTCGACCTCGAGCGCCTCGAGGACCTGGGCCTCGACGAAGTGCCCGATTCGCGCCTTGGCCATCACCGGGATCGACACGGCCTCCTGAATCCCGCGGATCATCTCGGGGTCGGACATGCGCGCCACGCCGCCGTCCCGCCTGATGTCGGCGGGCACCCGCTCCAGGGCCATCACCGCGGCGGCCCCGGCGTCCTCGGCGATCTTCGCCTGCTCGGGCGTGACCACGTCCATGATCACGCCGCCCTTGAGCATCTCGGCGAGCCCCGCCTTGACGGTGAATGTCGCCTCATCGCGTCTCGTGTCGGCGTGGTCGTGCATCGTCCGCCTGAGTTTAGACGCAGCGGCCGCCGGGACACATGTGCCGGCGTCGCGTAGGATCGCGCGCGCCCATGCGGGAAGCCATCTTCATCCCCGTCGCCGAGGAGCCGGGTGACGGCCACGGGCGCTATCACGCGACTGTGCTGGCGCGGGGACCCTGGGACCCCAGGGCCCAGCACGGCGGTGCCCCGGCCGCGCTGCTCGTGCACGCCCTTGAGCTGCTGGGCGGCGGAGACCACCTGGAGCTGGCCCGGATCACGTATGAGTTCATGCGCCCCGTGCCGCTCGGCGATCTCGATGTGCGTGCCGAGCGGGTGCGACCCGGGCGCCGGGTCCAGCTGCTCGAGGCCTCGATCCACGACGCGGACGGCACTGAGGTCGTGCGTGCCCGCGCGCTGCAGGTCCGGCAGGCTGATGACGTGCCGCCGGAGGCGATCTCGGCCAAACCGCCGCCACCCCGCCCGGCGCGCTCAGCCTCGGCCGGTCATCTCCCCGGGGGCGAGCGCCCGATGTTCGGCACCGATGGGTGCGAGATCAGGCTCGCGGAGCGCGCCGGCACGTCGACCGACGGCGATCCGCCCGCGTCGGTCGCGTGGTTCCGTCTCCTGGTCCCGCTGGTCGAGGGCGTCGAGCCGACGCCGCTCGAGCGCCTGGCCGCCGCCGGCGACTTCGGGAACGGAATCAGCTCTGTGCTGCCGTGGGACGACTATGTCTACATCAATCCGGACCTGACGCTGTACGTCGAGCGCGAGCCGATCGGCGAATGGATCGGGCTCGAGTCGACGACCCGGATCGGTGACGGCGGGGTCGGCCTCGCCGAGAGCATCCTCTACGACGAGCGCGGCCGGGTCGGCCGGGCGCTGCAGTCTCTGCTCGTCGCCCGGCGATAGCGCGGTGGCGCCCACGCGGGATCCGGCGGGGATTCAGCGCTACTTGAGCCGGAAGGCCTTGATGCGGACGTCGTACTGCTGCGCGTCGCGCGAGTAGACGCCGTACGCGAGGGCCTGGATCAGCGACAGCAGCGCCGTGTGCGAGCGCACGAACGCGGGCGTGTTGGAGGAGTAGTAGAGGCGGATGCGCGCCAGTCGCGCCACCTCCGACAGCGTGGCGTCGGTGATCGCGAGGGTCGGCGCCTTGCGGTGGCGCGCAAGCTTCATCGTGCGCGTGATCAGCGGATGCGGCCGGCCGGCGGAGAGGCCGATGACCAGCGTCCGCTCATCGATCCGGCTGAGCCGCCCGAGCGCCTCCTGAGACGGGCTGGCCACGATCTCGGCCCGGAGATCGAGCAGCATCAGGAGGTGACGGAGATAGCTGGCGAAGAAGGCCATCTGGTCGGTGCCGGCGATGAGCACCTTCTCGGCCGAGGCGATCGCATCGATCGCCGCCTCGATGTCGGATCTCGAGAGCTTGTGCGCCGTGTCCTCGACGTTGACGTGATCGGCGGCCAGCGCCGCCTCGAACTCGGTGTGGTCGAGCGAGAACAGGGGCGCGGCGGCGAGCGTCGCGGTGCCTCCGGGACCGCGCCGGCGGTACTCGTCCCGTGCCGCCTGCTGCAGCTCCGGGAAACCCTCGAACCCCAGCGCCTGGGAGAAGCGCACGACCGTGCTCGATGAGGTGTTGGCCCGCCGGGCGAGCTCTTCCGCTGTCTGGAAGGCAGCCTCGTCGAGATGGTCGACGATGTACTGGGCGACGTCCTTCTGAGAGCGCGAGAACTCGTCGAACCGCGCCCGAATGTATGCCGACAGCGCCTGATGCCCGGGAGCGGTGTCCGGGGTGGCGGTCGTGCTAGAGGATGGCTTCATAGGCAGGCGTCTGTTTCGACGCTTGCCCGTGGCGTTCCTTCAGCGGCTTTGCGACAGCCGCTGAGCGGGACCGCTATCCGTTGCCTGCCTGGCGCTCCCGATTCTGCTTGCGCTCGGCCAGAGCCTGGGCGACAACGTAGATGATCAGCACGTTCACGATCACACCGATCCCGATGAACGTCGCGATCAGGGCGAGGCTGAAACCGAGGGAATCCGTCCAGAGGACGAGCATTGCGCCCGGCAGAGTACCCCAACACGCGGCATCCGTGCGCGAGCGGCGCGAGCCTGCCGGTGCTAGCGTCGCGCCGGTCAAAGGCCCGGTAGCTCAGTTGGTCAGAGCAGCGGACTCATAATCCGTCGCGCGCAGGTTCGAGTCCTGCCCGGGCCATGGGGAAAGGGTTGGTAAATCGGGCCGCCGGCATTGCGTTCGCCGACACGCTCCAAGCCGCTCGCCGCGGTAAGTCCTGCGCCCGGCCACAACTCGGGGCTCGACTTGGACAGTGTCGCGAGCTCGCCTGGCTCTTCCGCAACGCCCGGTTATTCGCGGGCGAGCATCGCGGCGGCTTCTCGCTCGAGGTCGAGGTATGGTTCCCCGCTGACGTCGACCGCGACGCGATTGATCGTGCCGCCGGTGAACTCGTGCGGGTGCGGGCCGTGGTAGTCGGCGGTGACCGGTTCGCTGCTGTCGCGTCCTACGCAGAGCCCTTCGCCGCCGATTGCGAACTTGCCGGGCTGGGTCTTGATCCGGGCTTCGCCGACCTTTTCCTCGCCGTGGTAGAGCGACAGGATCCCGGTCGCGACCCCGGCTGGGTCCTCGCCGTCCTGCTCGAAGTTTGCGGCCAGGATCAGCTGCGCGCCGACCGGCACGTCCTTCGTGGCGACGATCTCAATAGAACTGCGTCGGGCGTTCACTCGGCACCGCTGCATGGTCGAAGCTGTAGCGCATGCTGACGCCATCGAACTCGCTTTGCACGTGTCCGCCGATCGTCTCCGGCGGCTCGACGCCGAGGCAGTCGAGAATCGTCGGAACGAGGTCGATCGCGTGGTGGTACTGCTCGCGGATCTCGCCCTTGGCCTTCATTCCAGCCGGCCAGGAGATGATGCACGGATCCGAGGTGCCGCCGTTGAACTCGTAGGAGCTTGGGATCGTCCCGCCAGATACCGAGCTGTCGCCGATCAACCCGATCGCCGCGCAGACGGAGCCAAATGGAGAGCCATTCCCGCCGTTGGACCTGACGCGGCCGTGGGACTCTCTCTCGGAGGAGGAGAGGCAGCTGTTCCGCCGGATGGCGGAGGTAAGACGGGCAGCCATGAGATCTCCCGGTTCTCGCGCCCGGAGACTCCACACATGCCTGGGTTCTTCGACCGCGCGGGATCCACTACCAGCTCGCGCATAACGCTGGCAGCGATGTTGCCTTCCGCCTGATTCGACGGCGTCGGCACCCCGAACTTCGTTGATTTCGCGGCTCCATAGCCCCGCCTGCGTGTACCCCTACCGACGCTTCGCCGCCGCCCTCGCGGACGGCCGACGCACGGCTCGGGGCCATCGTGGCTCGCTACACCTTCGATGTAGAGCGTTTTCATCTCCTTCTCCGGGCCGGTTTATCCCGGCGCTTTCCAAACCCCCACAGCCGAACATCACCCGAATCGGGTGATCTGACCGAGCGC
>JADGPN010000735.1 GCA_017882465.1 Solirubrobacteraceae bacterium | reverse complement strand
GGTTGCCCTCGGTGTCGCACCCGGTGTTGCACTGTTGCTGGGCGCCGCCGGAGCAGTGTCGGTCGGCACCCAGGTTCCTGGCACGGCCGGCGTTGCTGCGTTCCTTGCCGTCGTGCTGGTGAGTGCCCTGCCGCGGGTGGCGATCGGGGCGGGCGGACTCGCCACCCTCGACGAAACCGCCCTGAGCGGCGCGCCCGTCAGGGCCGAGCAGCTGTCCGCGGGTGTCCGCGACGCCCACCGGATGCTTGCCTGGTCGGTCACGGCCCTCGGCCTCGTTGCATTGCCGTGCCTTGTCCTGGTCGCGCTCGCGGGCACTGCTTGGTCGCTCGCCACCGCGGCGCTGTTGTCACTCGCGCTGGTTCTGCGAGCCCGCGGCTTCGTCCTGGCCCGCGAGCTCGTCCCGCTCGTGCTGGTGGGAGCGGCCGGCCTGCTCGTCGTGACGGCGTTGCTTCTTGCGCGGGTTGGGCCGGCTGTCCGGCCCTTCGTGGCAGCGGGTGTGGCGACGATCACCGTCTGGGCCTTGCTCGTGGCCGGCTCGCTGGAAGTCAGGCCTGCCGTGGGGGCGCGAATGCGTCGTTGGCTGGACGGGCTGGAGCGGATCGTTGTGGTGATCTCCGTCCCTGTTCTGGCGGGCATGCTCGGGCTCTACAGCGCGGTCATCGAGCTCGTGTCGTGACCTGGGCCGGCTCGCTACCGCCGACGGGGACCCATGGCGGTGGCGGTGATGAGGCCGCGGCCGGTTCCGACCCCACGATCGAGTCAGCCACGCGTGACCTGGCCTACCGTGCCGAGCTTGCGACGATGGGCCTGCTCCCTGGCGAGGAGGTGGCAGAGCTGCCGTTGTCGTTGCCGGCGGCGCCAGAGCAAGCGGCGCGGGGACAGGTCTCGGACCGGGGCGACGCCTACCTCCCGACGCGAGCGCGGCCGGGCGTCGCCCGCCGTTCCCCGTTCGGGGCAGGGCCGCGAATTTCCCGCGCCCTGCGCCCGTTGGGCGCTGCGTTGCGCCGCGCCGTGCTCGAGCCGAGCCTGGCAGCCGACGTCCGCCGTGACCGCGAACTCGCGACCGGTCTACGGGCGACCACCTCGGGTTGCCGGCGGGTGCTTGTCCTTTCCGCCGATCAGGGATGCGGGCAGACTTCGGTCGCGGCGCTGATCGCGCTCACGCTCAGTCGGGTACGTGACGATCGGGTGGCCGCGGTCGACTTGACCGCGGGTTCCAACTCACTCGCGTCCCTGCTGGGTCAGCCGCAGGCGCCGACGGCTGGTGAGACCCTCGTTGCCGCACGGCGAGCGCGGCAGGACGGCCCGTTCTCACCCCGGGTCGGGCCGAACGCGCCGCTGGGCGTCCTGCGCATGGAAGGCCGGGACGCCGACCAGATCGAGGAGGCGATGGAGGCACTGCTCACCGTCGAACAAGGTGTCGCCGTGACGGTCGTCGATCCGGGGTTTTCGCCCGAGGGGTTCCTCCTCGACAGGCTGCTGGCCGGTACCCAAAGGCTCGTTGTCGTCGCGCCCGCCAACAACCAACCGCTCGCGGAGCGGCTGCTCGACGACGTCGCAGCGCGTGGGCCCGACGACTTGACGGACACGGCAGTCATCCTCAGCTGTGGTGAGCCGGCGGCGGTCCACCGGCGCGGCTGGTCCGACGGGTTCATGACGGTGCTTCGGGTGCCGCGGGACGACTCGTTGGCGGCGGCGACGGTGATCGACCTCGCCGCGCTACGGCCGATCACTCGTCGTGCTGTCACAACGATCTCGCTCGCGGTGATGGCGGATCGCCCGCGCGGCGGCGCAACCGCCGTGAGGTGAGCTTTACGCTCCCCCCAGCATCCGCTTGAACCGCTGCCGCCGGCTCTCCCCGGAGGCACGCTTCGCTCGGCGCAGGAGATAGTTGTAGGCCGCTCGGGCGTCTGGATCCGTTTCCAGGTACCTCTCCAGGTCATCGTCGCCCAACTGAATGCGCTCCACGGGGTACGGGGTGGGTGCGTCGATGGCGGGGTCATGACTGCGCCGCTCCTCGACCGTCATGCCGATCAGCTCGGCGTAGGTGTCGGGATAGCGCTGAACCCGAAGGGTGAAGCCTTCCCCACGCTCAATGCAGACCTGATGGATCCGCTCCAACATCCCCTGGGCGACGGGAGTGCGGGGCTCGTTGGGAACGACGAGCAGGAACGACACCAGGCGTCCCGCCGCTTCCGGGATCTGCCCGCTCTCGAGAGCCTGAACATAGGAACCGAGCTTGTAGCGGATCTCGAGGAGCTTCTCCTCGTCGTCACGGAGCGGGCGCTGCTCGACCGCCACGAGGCTGATCTGCGTGTGGTCGTCGGACAACACCATGATGTCGATGACCTCCGCGTTTTCAACAGACATCGGTTCCCTTCGCCAAGTTATCCACAGCTCCGCGAGAGTGTAGTTTCCCGTGAGCTGACTCTGGGTATGCTCCCCGCTACGGCTGGAGCGAACGGGGGTGCCTGATGCGCAGCGATGACGAATTGCTGCAGCAACACGCCGTGCGCAGCGCCAGGCTCGTCTCCGCATTCACTCACGGTCGACGGCGATCGTGGGCGGAG
>JADGPN010000168.1 GCA_017882465.1 Solirubrobacteraceae bacterium | reverse complement strand
GCTCGTGACCTGATCAACCTGGACAGCCCGCCGCTGCAATCCAGGACCAAGGTCGAGCCGACCGAAGAGCGTGAACAGGAGAGCGTCGTGGCCGAGGGCATCACCCTGGTTCTCCTGATCCTCTCGGTCGCCGCCTGGGCCACGCCGATCCGCGAGCAGCTAGGACCCGGGGTCCTCTCACACGCCATCCGGGTTGCCCTGCCGATCGCGGTGGCACTGCAGTGGGCGCTGCGCAGCCGATATCTCAGCCGCCGGGCCGGGCTGCAATGTCTGGCACGCGACAGCCTCGTCTGCGCCGGCCTGGTGATAGCGCTGATCGAAGTGCCCCTTGCTCTGATTCCGAACTGGGGCCCGGTGGCGGCCATGATGGTGCCCGTTTGGGTGGGGGGAACCATCCTGACCCGCCGCGGTTGGGGGCTCATGTACGCGGCGGTGCTGGTCGTGGGTACGGTCGCACTCGACAGCGGGCAACCGGCCTACCTGGCCCTCGGAGCGCTCACCGCCATCACGCTGCTCATGTGTCTGATGGCCGTTCGCACCCGCAGCCAGCCGACCGACGAACGCGCCGGGACCGTGCGCCGGGCGCTGCTCGCGGCCATTCTCGGTGGCTGCGTGGGGGTGCTGCTGGTCGCTGATCCAACCTTGGGCTGGGGCGTGCACGGCATCCACCCCGCCGTAGCGCTGCTTCCGTCGGTGATCGGCAGCTTCTGGGGTGGTTACTACCTCTGGAACTTCTACGACGAGATTCCCCGCGGGCTCCGTGACGTCCCGCTGGGCGGCGCCAGCCGCGCCGCGTTCGGCGATCCGGCGATGTCGATCTTCGTCGGCGCCATCGTGCGCCTGGTGGGAGCGACGATCGTCCTCTCGGCGCTGGTAATCGCGGCCGAGGGCTGGACTCATGGCGCCGACGCCCTGAGCCTGTTCGTGGCATTTGGCTGCGTCGGACTCCTCAGCCTGCTGATCGGGATGCTGGAATCGTTCGCCCTCCAGCGGGCTGCCCTGATCGCCGCTGTAATGGCACTCGCTGTCGAGTTCGCCTGGCCGCACCTGAGCCACTCGCACGTTCCGGGGGCAGGGCTCGCGGTGGGCGCGGCGGTGGGAGTGCTGCTGACGTTGCCGTCGCTGATGAACCGGCTGGTACGTTCAGGACGGGTGCTGGCGACGATGCTGTGGATCCAGTGACACGCCCGCCGGCTCCGTTCAGCGTGTGAACCTATCTGCACAGGCTGGCCCATTCAGCTGCCGAGAGATAGCTGCGAGGGTTGACCAAGAACCTCGGGAACGCCGATTGGCGGCGGCTCCCAAGACCGTCGCCTTCATCTAACCGAAAGCTCAATCCCTGATGAGATCCCAGATCCAGCCGTCCGCCTCTCCGGCGCCCGACGAAACCGACTCACGGGTGGAGATCGCTGTTTTGAGCGCTCCAGACCGGGCCCTCAGCGAGCGGCTCGAGCTGTCCGCCCGGTTTCGTCGCCTCCGCGGCGACGCCCGTACGCAGGCCAACGGTGCGCTGGGCGAAGACGAGACGGCTCTCAAGCACCAGGTCATGCTCCTGAGCGAGGAGAACGCGCGGCTGAAGGCGGCGCGGCATCGGCCGTCCGACGTCGGCACGCTGATCGATCAGATGCGGCAGCTCGCCGCCCGCGAGGGCGAAGGCGAGGCGCTCGATGAGGCTTGGACCATGCTCAGCGAATGCCTCGTGATCCAAGAGGGGCTCGACCAGGCCTGCATCGAGATCCAATCCGCAATCGGCGATGTCCGGGAGCGCCTGGCGGCACTGACGATTAGGTTCGCGGATGGCATGCCGGCGAGGACCCCGGCTCCAGACGTCCTCGGGCCGCTCCGATCACTGTCCTCGTGATGCTCCTGTTGCGGCAGTCGGCGCCGGGGGGCGGGGTCTATCGCGGCGAGGGGACCAACGGTGAGATCCGCCGACCCAACGTCGATCCCCACATGCACCGCGCATTGACTGACCTGCACGCTTATGTACTCGCCCTGGACGCCGAGCGCCACAGGCTCGGCGACGGCGGACTTCTGGTCACCCAGCTTGTCTCACGTGAGGACGCCGAGCTGGTGCTACTAAGGGTGGAGCTCACCGAGGAGTTGCGTGCGGTGCGCACGATGCTCGCCACGCTCCGCGGCTTCGCTGACCCGGAGGGCAATCTGCTCTAGGTAGGTAGCCGGCGCGGGTCAGACGAGGTCGCCACGGACGGCGCGCACCGCGGCCTGGATCCGATTCTCGACCTGAAGCTTCACCAGGATGCTGGAGACGTGGTTCTTGACCGTGTGCTGGCTCAGGAACAGGGTCCGGGCGATGCCCGGGTTGTCCATTCCGCGGGCGAGCAGTTCTAGCACCTCCAGCTCACGCGGAGTCAACTCCGCTCCCGGAAGTCTCGGTTCAGCCTCCCCCGGCTCGCGCAAACGTCGCACCAGCTGGCTGGCGATCCGCGGCGAGATTGATGACTCGTTCCGCGCTGCGGCGCGAATGCCCTCGACGATATGTTCGATCGGCGCATCCTTGACCAGGTAGCCGCACGCTCCGGCCAGCAGCGCATCGGTCACGCTCTGCTCATCGGCGGCCACGGTCAGCACAAGGACGCGTACAAGCGGGGCCGTTGCCGCCAATCGCTGTGTGGCCTCGATGCCTGACATCCCGGGCATTTTCAGGTCCATCAGCGCCACCTCTGGGTTGAGTTCGCACACCTGCCGGATTCCATCGGCGGCGAGTCCTGCCTGGCCGAGCACCTCTATGCCCCGCTCCTCCAGCAGCTGCACCAATCCACCACGAAACAAGTCGTGGTCCTCGATCACCACCACACGTACATGGTCACCCGCCATGACCTATCAGCCTACTCGTCGGGCGGGGAAGCGATCAGATGGTTGAACGATGACGGCCCCTGGTGCCCATTGTGCGTTCCGGCCCCAGCGCCTCTAATGGTGACACGTAGATACGGCCTCGAGAAGGAGACCAGCTGTGTGCGGAATCATCGGATACGTCGGATCCCGGCGCTCCCAGGACGTGTTGTTCGCCGGTCTCAGGCGGCTGGAATATCGCGGCTATGACTCCGCCGGGGTCGCTTGGCGAGAGGATGGAAGAACCGAGTGCGTCCGTGCGGTCGGCAACCTTGACTCGCTCGACTCCGCCTTGGCGGCCCACGCGCAGGGAGGTGGGGTGGCTACGGCAACGGCGGTTGCCAGCCCGTCGATCGGCATCGGGCACACCCGCTGGGCCACCCACGGGAGCGTCACCGAGCGCAACGCCCACCCCCACGCCGATGCCAGCGGCCACTTCCGGATCGTGCTCAACGGGATCATCGAGAACTACCGCTCGCTCCGTGAACGCCTCGCCGCCGACCTGATCGAGTGCAGCTCGGACACCGACGCCGAAGTCGTAGCCCAGTTGATCGCCCTCAACTACGACGGCGATCTGGCTGACGCGGTGCGACGCTCGCTCGGCGAGCTCACCGGCCATTACGCCATCGTGGCGATGTGCGACGAGGAGCCCGACACGCTGGTAGGTGTCCGGCACGAGTGTCCGCTGGTCGTCGGGATCGGTGCCGGCGAGCATTTCATCGCCTCGTCGATCTCGGCCTTCATCGCCCACACGCGCGAGGTCGCCGTCCTTGACGACGACGAGATCGTCGTGCTGCGTGCCAATGAGCTCACGGTGTCCGATGCCGGAGGCCTGCCGCATCGCCCGGCATCGACCGAGGTCGACTGGGACGACGAGCGCTGTGAGAAGGACGGATTTGAGACCTTCATGCTAAAGGAGATCCACGAGCAAGCCGGCGCGGTGGCCGACACGCTTTCCCATTGGCGCGCCAGCCGCGTCGTCGGCGCGAACGGAGGGCTGTCCGATGAGCTCTTACGCGCGGTGAACAGGATCGTCGTCGTCGGGTGCGGGACCTCCTACCATGCCGGTCTCGCCGGGCGCCTGGCGATAGAGCGGTGGGCTCGGATCCCGGTCGACGTCGAGGTCGCCTCGGAGTTCCGCTACCGCGATCCGATCATCGGGCCGGGCACGCTCGTATTGGCGATCACCCAGTCAGGTGAAACCGCCGACACGCTGGCCGCGATGAGGCTGGCCCGCGCCAGGGGCGCCACGGTGATGGCGCTGACCAACGCGGTCGGAAGCCAGGCGACCCGCGATTGCGACGGGGTGCTGTTCACTCGTGCGGGAATAGAGATGGGCGTCGCGGCGACCAAGACGTTCGTCGCCCAAGTCGTGCTGCTCTACGCGCTGGCGCTGCGGCTTGCCGGTCTCACCGAAGCGCTGCCGGAGGCGAAGCTCGCCGAGCTTCAATCAGAGCTCGAGTTGCTGCCCGAGCGGATTAACGACGTGGTGAGCTCGGTCGACGAGCCCGCGCAAGAGTTGGGTGAGCGACTGGCGTGGAGCCCGTTCTTCCTGTACGTGGGGCGCCTGTCGGGGTTGCCGGTGGCGATGGAGGGCGCGCTGAAGCTGAAGGAGATCTCCTATGTTCCCACCGACGCATACGCGGCGGGAGAGATGAAGCACGGCCCGATCGCGATGCTCGGCCCGGATACTCCGGTCGTCTGCGTGGCGACTGAGGACAGCGTGCTGCCAAAGCTGCTGTCGAACCTCTCCGAGGCGCGCGCTCGAGGCGCCAGGGTGCTCGCCGTCGCGTCCGCCGGATGCGAGGAGATCGGCGACTATGCCGATCACGTCTTCTACCTGCCGCGCACCGATCCGCTGCTCCAAGTCGTGCTGGGGATCGTACCGCTACAGCTGTTCGCATACCACCTGGCCAGGGCGCGCGCGCTGAATGTCGATCAGCCTCGCAACCTCGCCAAGACGGTCACCGTCGAGTAGCGGCCCCGATGACCAGGCGTATCGTCGTCATCGGCGGCGGCCACGGCATTGCTGCGGTGCTACGCGCGATGCGCCCTGAGGGCGCAGAACTCACGGTGATCGTGACGGTCGCCGATGACGGGGGCTCGTCCGGAGAGCTGAGACGCCGCGGCGCCGGCCCAGCGGTGGGTGATCTGCGACGCTCGCTGGTGGCGCTGACCGGGGACGAAGTGCCTCTCGGACGCGCGTTCAGGCGGCCGGTCACGGTCAACGGCCTGGGTCGCCATCCGCTCGGGAACCTGCTGATCCTGTCGATCGCCGACGCCTTCGGCGACCTCGCCCGAGCCACCGAGTGGCTGGGAGAACGGCTGGGGATCTCAGGCACCGTGCTGCCGGCGACCGCCGAGCCGGTGTCACTGGTCGCCGAGGCCGACGGCGAGCTGATCCACGGCGAGTCGGCGATCGGTCTGGCTCAGACCAGGATCCGCCGGCTGCGCTTTCACCCGGAGCGCCCGGCCATCCCGGGCGCAGCGTTGGAGGCGATCGATCAAGCGGACTTTGTCCTGCTGGCTCCCGGTTCCCTGTTCACCAGCGTGCTCGCCGCCACCGCGCTGCCGGACGTGGCAGCTGCGCTCACCCGTACGGCGGCTCGCGTGGTGTGGATCTGCAACCTGGAGGCCGACATGATCGAGACGGCGGGAATGGCCGGCATCGACCACCTCGCTGCGCTTGAGGATCATGGTGTCCGGGTTGACGTCGCCCTGTACGATCCTCGGGCCAGCCTGAAGTTCGAGGCTCAAGAGCTCGCCGGGCGTGCGATAGAGCCACGGCCGCGGTCACTGCAGGGCCACCGGGGGATCCATGATCCGGCTCTGCTGCGGGCGGAGCTGCGAGCGCTGTTCGGCGACGCCGCCGGCACCGCGGGACCCGGCGGCCAAGCGCCGCTGCCTCGCGGGCGCTACCAGCAGACCGAGCGTTTGGCGTCCAGATTCAGATCCTTGCGCATCGACATGAATCTGTCGCTCCTGGACTGCGTGCAGAACCGGCCCGGCGAGAGGTTGTACTCGACCTCGAAGACGGCCTTGTGGGCGGCGACGAACGGTTTGAGCAGAGAGCACTCCGAGTATTGGAAGCACTGCTCGTCCAGCGCGTAGTCGAAGTAAGGCTGGAGTTGACGGGCCTGAGCTAGATCGTTCTTGAGGGCGATCGATAGGTCTAGAGAGTGCGCCGTACTGGCGAGCCACTTGTTGTAGGTCAGCTGGTCAGAAGCGCTGAGCGGAAAGCCGCTGTCGTTCGTATAGGCATCCACGTTGTCGGCCTCGACGCCATCGAAGTGCTTCCGCTTGCACTGCTGAAAACGGGCCCGCATGATCGGCTCCAGCACGCTCAACTGGCGGATGTCCAGCCATCGCTCCCCCGGCCAGCCATTGGTCTTGCCGAGTGCCGACTTCGGGAAGGCCCCGGCGTCGGACCGAAAATTCTCATACGTACCGGCATCCAGGTAACAGATGACCTTGTGCCCACGGCGATGCAGGGAGGCGACCACCGAGGCTGAGTTGTCGAACAGATCGATGTCGAACATCTTGGCCGGTACCGATTGATCAACCGGCGTGGTGAGCTGCCATTGCCACGTCGTCCGCGGCGCCGGCGTCCAGACGGCCCTTGCCGCCCGGGACTTGAGGGCCTGGGGGACGTGCCCTAACCAGGCGTAAGACGCGGTCCCCGAGATCGCCAGCAATGCGAGCGTGGCCGTCATGATCGTTGCCCGTCGTCTACTCATCATCCACGGCATCCTACGGGCGCCCTGCGGCCGCCACGCGGGACGAGCACCTCGAGCCGGGTGCCGCCGTCGGCGCCCCGCCGCGTCTGCAGCCGTCCCCCGAGTGACTCTGCCCGCGCTTGCATGGCGGGCAATCCGAACCCATTCCCTGACTTCAGTGCGCTCTCGGTGATCCCACAGCCGTCGTCGGAGACGAGCAACAACCGATCGCTTCCCCCGTAGTCCAGCACCACGTCGACATGCCGCGCCCGTCCGTGCTGGACGGCATTGTTGATCGCCTCGCGGGCAATTCGCACCAGCTGTTCGCGCTCAGCCGGCGCCGGCTCCCGTGGGCCACCTCCGGTATCGGCGACGACCACGACGTGGACCTGCACGTTGAAACGAAGTTCCAGCTCGGCGGCCACGAGCCGCAGTGCAGCGGCCGTAGTCGGCGCCGAGCGTGCTGCCAAGTCTACGATCATGCTGCGGGAAACGACAAGCGCGCTACGTGCGGCGATTATGAGCGGATGGTCGGACCCCAGCTGGGATTCCAAGGCCTGCGCCTGGATGCCGATGCACGTCAGGTCCTGGGCGAGCCCGTCATGTAGGTCGCCCGCAATCCGCTCACGCTCGTCGTTGAGCGCCGCGCGCGCCGTCTCGTGCGCCGTCCTTGAATATCGCCCGACCGCGACCACCAACAGCATCCCGTATGCGGCGATTCGCAATCCATCGCCCGGAGTGACCCAATCCGCGGCACCCGCCGATGCTGCCAGGTGCTGAAGTAGTACGTCCCCGGCGAGCAGGAAGCAGACTCCGGCCATGAGCCACCCGTCCGCTTCGGCGCGTCCGATCCGCTGAACGAACGCGATCCCGGCTAGGACCAGCACGCCGCTCGAAATGAGCGCTACTACCTGCTGCACTGCGCTCGAGGTTCGGCTGCCCCCGGAGAGTAGGTTGAATAGCTCCGCCGATACGACGACGCCGACGGCCGCGATGGCGACGATCGCCAGCGCCCTTCGCCTGTTACTTGACATTCTCCGGTCTGGGGCGAGCCCGACGGCTGCTAATGCGACCGCGCCAACCAGCGTGCAAACCAACCAGCCGGAGTCTTCAGGTCCGACTGGGTTGACGACACCCAGGAGCGGCAGTCCGGCGAACGCGAAATCGGTTAGAGCCACCGTGGCCAGGGCCGCAAGCAGCAGCAGGTCCCGCCGTCGCCACGTCCGGTTCAGGCGGCTGGCAAGGAGAAAGGCGCTGACCAACGCGGACAGAGCGAGCGCCGACTCCATCGCCGCGCGGGCACCGAGATCGGCGATATGAAGCGGTCTGACGAGTTCAAGGCCGATCACCCCGGCCGACAGCAGACCGACCGTGATTGCGAACGCACGCTTTGTCTTGATAGCGACAGCAGGCCACCGGCGCCGGGCGGACCCGGCCGCCCCGGCAACAACCACCTCCTTCCTCGAGAAAGCCGCTTCCCTCCGGTCCCCTGTACCGGCCCGGCGGTCGAGACCGATGTAACTTGGCGGGCCCTGCCCAGGAGCGGACCCACGCGGGGCACGGGCGGTGGCCGGCTGTTGAGCTTCTCCCATAACTCACCTATCGACACTCGACGTGCAGTTCGCCAATTGGGGAGTCATTTGTCTAGTAGACATCGACGCTGCTTCCAGACTCCGCAACGGCCGTATCGGTTGATATCAACGCAAACGCCTCAGGATGCAGCTGGCGGCTTCGGTGCCAGACAGCAGACCTCCTTCGATCCAGGCTGCGTCCTGACGCGCGACGTCTGAGCATGCGTGCACCAGTCGCCGATTGGGGAGTGGCCCGCCCACCGCCGGCACGGGCTGCCCGGAAAACTCGTATCGCGGATGCTCTCGCGCGTGGTGGCCAGATGGGTCCTGCCGCCTCTTCAACCGACGTGGCGTGGTGCGGCTCCTGTCAGTCGGCGTCCGCGAGTGCCCAGCAGAAGCCGGCGAGCTCGCGGGCGACGGCCGCCGCGACGATCGTGCGGCGCTTGCCGCGCATCAGCTGCCCGGCCTTCGCGAACCGCTGAAAGTCGCCGACCGCGGCCCACAGGCCGACCGCGGAGAGCGTGTCGATCCCGCGCAGACAGCGCGACCGCCCCGACGGTCTGCTCCCACGGCGAGCCGGGATCAGCTCGGCGATCGTCTTCTCCAGCGCGTCGCGGCGGATCACGATCGCGTCGACCTGGCCGAGATACTCCAGCAGCGTGACCTACGCGCCACGCAAGGCTCGTCAACC
>JADGPN010000167.1 GCA_017882465.1 Solirubrobacteraceae bacterium | reverse complement strand
GCCGCATCGAGAATCAACTGGCCTCTTGCCTCGGCCTCGATGCGTGTTGCGGCCGCGACAATCGCCGTGATCCGGATGCTCGCGGGCGTTGGCCTCTCGACATCGGTAATGCCGTCGACGGCGCCATCCGCCGCGATGTGCTCGGCAAACGTGTCCGCTGACGCCTCGCCGAGCCTCCGATCCCCCTGAGGCTTGAGCCCGAGCTGCACTGACCACCGTCCGGACAAAGACCTTTCGTTGCCCGTATCGCTCGGGGACCACCAGTCCGACGCCGCCCGTCGCGGTGGGGGCCACCGGGGGAACTCGTCGTCTTCCCGGTCACCTGCTGAAAAGTATGTGTCCGGACCGTCGTGCCCCAAGCGGATCACAACACGCTCCGAGCGCTTCCGGGCCCAAGCAATGGCGGCCTCGGCACCGGTGATTTCCGTGTGCTCCAGCGCACCGGTGTCCTGCCAGCTCGCGACGAACAGGCTGCTGTCGGGATCCACCATGCGGCCCGAGGGCACCGCACCTTCGGCAGGTGAGATCCAAACGATTCCGCTTCATCGCTGTCATGAGCGCACGCTATCGAGCACGGTCCCAGCAGGCTAACCGCGTGCTTCTGCTGGTCGATCGATCCGGCAATGGGGGACGGGCGACGGAGGTGTTGTCGGCAGCGACTGGCACCGTCCGCACCCTTGCGCAACATGCGGCCGTGCCATCTTCGATCCCGCGACTCGTTGTTTGGACCGATCACGCGCTGGTCAAGGCGGAACTCCTGAGCGTGCCTCGCGCCGACATCGAGCACGTGGTTCTGACGAGGCACGAGCGGCGGTCGCGGAACACCGGCGCGGCCGACTGGCTGGTCGTCGCCGGCCGGCTCGCCGTCGCCTACAACCATCCGGCCGACGGGGATGAGCTGACGGCGCGAGTGGTCACGGTCTGGCGCACGATCTAGTCTTTGCTGTGATGAAGATCGACGGGCATTACGATCAGCAGGCCGACATCGCCTGGCTGCGATTCGAGGGCTATGACCCGGCCACGGTCGTGTCCGAGGAGACCGAATTCGGCCTGCGGGAACTCGATCCTACGAGCATGCGCTTGGTCGGCCTTGAGTATTGGCGCGCGAGCCGCGCCTTGCCGGCCGACTTGCTGCGGATGCTGCCGTCACCGCCGGTCAGCGTCTCTCGCTGACCGATCAACCGCACAGGCCGCACCATCATGCGTTCTCTGGCGCCTCACCGCCACCCCGCGGCGGCCAAGCGCCGAAGTTCTCAGAACGGCGCTCGCTTCCGCTTCGGGCTAAATCCAACAGTCCGGGTCGCCGAGCTCTCGCTTGTCCCGTGGTTCTGGGATGCGCCGGCCACCGCCCGTTCTAAAGTGCGGTACGTATTCGAAACTACCGTTCGAAACTAGCCTTTATATTCGAATCTAGCTTGAGCGGCAACAACACAACACACGACCCACTCACGGGGTCACGTGAACCACGATCTCGTGGCTGCTGGAGGGGGTGTACGGATAGTCGGATTCGCGCACCGTCTCGGCTGAGAACGGGTAGGCGGCGAAGCCGTTGCCGGGCAGGAACGTGTAGACGTACCGGAAGCGGCCGTCGCCGGTCGCGGTCACGTGCGCGAAGTCGTGCGCCCTGCCGCCGAAGTGGACGGACAGGATCACGGTCTCGCCGGAGGGCGGCAGGCTGTCACCTCGGAGCCGGCCCGTGAGGGTGATCTTCTGTCCCCAGCGGACATGGCGCGGCTGGATGCTGAGCCTGACCGACGCGGGGGCGATCACACGCGCGCGCCCGGACGAGGGCTCCACGGTTGTCGATCCGTCGTAATCGGCTTCGATGATGCGGGATGGGCCTGCCGGTAGCCGGGCGCTCCAGCTGCCGTTCGCCGCGGTGGTGGCGACGGCCACCTGGTGGAAGTGCTGCCGGCCGTCGTCCGGCGCCGTGCGGATGCCCACCGCCTGTCCTCCGAGCGCCACGCCCTGCGTGGTCCCGAGCCAGCCACTGACCGTGGTCGCCGACCCGAACCGGATGTGCTTGGTGGTCGCGCTGGCCGTGTGCGGGAGAAGCGGCACCCGCTCGGTGCGCCAGTGGCCGTGAATCCGCACCCGGCGGGTCACGTACCGGGGGTGGCAGCGGACGAGCTTGATCGTCCGGGTCTGGGCAGGGACGCGCACGCGGACCGGCTGGCCGTTCACGTGCACGGTGATCACCCGCGCCGGAATGCGCACCCGCGTGCGCACCCTCGCGCAGTGCAGGGCGTTCACGAGGTGAGAGAACGCGATGCTGCTGATCGACGGCTGGCGGATGCTCAGTGATGACGTGGAGGGCGCCGACCAGCCGGCGTTGCCCGCCGCGTCGCGTGCGTTGTCCGCGCTCGAGCAGGTGACGGCGTGGACACCGAGACCCTGCACGGGGATGACCGCGCTCGCCCCCGCGTGCCACTGCGCCGGCGCGCCGTCGAGCGAGCAGGAGATTCCCGCCACCCCGGATGGCCCGGCCGTGGCGGTGGCCGTGAGGTACTGGACGCCGGCGGTGGTGGGCGCATCCTGCGGTCCGGAGAGGGCGATCGAGGGGATTGAGTTGTCGACCGAGAGCGTCGTCGTGTCCGAGGCCGGAACCCCGGCGGCATCGAGGCCGGAGATCGTGAGCGGGACCGCACCTTGTCCGTAGGCGCCCGTGCTGACGGTCTGCGAGAACGCCGGCGCTGCGCATTGGTGCCAGACCGATGGGTCCTGGGGCGAGGTGGGGCCGACGAGCAGCGACGTGTTGAACACGGCGTACAGGCGGCAGATGCCGCTCGGCGAGTTGCCCGCGAACACGAGCGGCCAGTTGCCACGCACCCAACCGCGCGCCGCCCACAGGCCACTCGTGGTCCACAGAACCGGACCCTGCGTCTCGGTGGCGGCCAGATTGATCGACTCGACCGTCAGCTGCGCCGGGCTGGTCGACCCGTTGCAGGTGGCCAGGCCGCAGACGATCTGGAACCCGAAGTAGGACGAGTTCATCGGCGGAGAGATGTAGCTAGTCACCAGGTAGTGGGTCTGGGCCCCGCCGCCGGCCCAGTAGAAGCCGCCGCCCCAGCCTCTCCCGTCGTTGACCCCATTGCTGTACATGTCGTTGGGCGGGATCGACACCCCCAAGATCGAGAACCCCGCGGGCGCGTTCGCCTGCCAGGTGGCGCGGCGCCCCGCGGGCACCGTGTTCGGGCCGGTCAGGATGGTGAGCCCCGGCGGGATGCTCGTGCCCGGCGGACACAGCATCGTCGTGTTGATCCCGAACGCCGCTGCGTGGCTGAACACGCCCGCCCCGCACGTCGACACGGTCAGGAGCCCCGCCCCGAGGGCTGAGGCCGACCACGTGGCTGCCACCGTGGTGACCGCGACGAGAGCCGCGACCGCCGTCGTCATCCGGCGTCGGTGTCTGAGCTTCATTTCGCCTACCTTTCGGTGTCTCGATCTGGTCCTCGACGCCCGTCTCTTCTATGGTCTCTCCCAGCAACCGATGGGAAGGGAGCCCCGATGTTCATCCGTCTGCTCGGTCACGCCCGATCCAACGTGGTCGCCTACCTCGCGCTCGTCCTCGCGGGGCTCGCGCTGGCCGGCGGCGCCTACGCCGCCCTCTCGCTGCCGGCCGGCAGCGTCGGCGCCCGGCAGATCCGCAACCACTCGATCGGCCCGGTCAAACTCGACCCGCCCGCGATCGGCGGCTCCGTGCGCCACTGGGCGCGCGTGGATGCCACGGGCACGATCGTCGCCTCGAGCAGTCGGGCGAACGACAACGCGGGCACCCCGTCGGAAGGCGCGTATCTGATCACCTGGTCCGACACGTTCTCGGATCGGTGCGCGGCGATCGCGACCGTGCTCGGCCCCGTGGCCGGCCTCGGGGCGTCGCCCGGGTTCGCCAACGCCCGCGTCACCGGGGCGCACCCGACCGGCGTGTTCGTGAGCACCTACGGGACCGACGGGAGACAGGCCCCGGCCCCGTTCTCGGTGGCCGTGATCTGCTGACGCGAGGCGGAGCCCGTGCATCAGTAGCCCGGACCGAAGGTCGCCGCCGGCCCCGTCGGGCCGGCCTGGCTCGAATCGCCCCCGGTGGCCGCGACTGAGCTCGCTGAGGCTGAGGAGCTGGCGGTCGGCGGATACGTCGGCGCCGGCTCCGAGCTGGCCGGCGGGGCGGCGACCATGGCCGGAGCTGGGATCGCGGCCGGGACCGCCGGCGCGGTCGGGACCACGTGCGGCCTCGGGTGGCGACGGTTGCGAACGCGCGCCGCGACCGCACTCGGGGCGCTCCGGTGAGCCGAGTGCCGAGCCGCCGCGAGCACCGAGGCGGCCAGGACCGCGCCCTCCCGCCGAGCCGCGCCCGCGACCTCCGCGGTGGCTGCAGCGGCAGGCCCGCGGCGCGTCAGCTGTCCGGACCGAGGAGCGTCGGGACCGGCGGGCCGAGCTGCCAGGTAGACCGCGGCCACCAGCACGAGCGCGACCGCGCCGATGGCGGCCCTCGCCGGCAGATCCCCGAGCCACCTCAGTCGCAGCAGCGCCCCCGCTCGGCGGGCTCGCCCGAGCGCCACGGCTCCGTACGGGTTGCGTCCGGCGTGCCGCGGTTCGGGCGGCGGCCCCTGAAGGGCGTCATGGACGGCGGCTGATTCCTCGCCCCAGAAGTCGGCCGCCGTGCGAGAGCGATCGGCCGGCGGCTGCGGGTCCGGGCGGGCTTGGCCGATCGGCACGAGCTCGTCTCTCGGACCGAACCAATCGCGTGGGAAGGGCACGACGTTGCTGGCGCCTGGAGCGTTGGTCTTCCCGCTCTCGGTTTGCGGACCTTCCCGTTCCACAACGCTCCTTTGCCATCGCGGCCATGGCATCCTCCGGGCGCGCTAGTATAGCCATTGAATTGGTTCCAGTTTGTCTCAATTGGAGATCCTGACAATGGAGCGCAGTGACCTGGACGAGTCCTTTCTGACGGTGGCCGAGGTGGCCGAGCTGCTGAAGCTGAACCAGCAGACGGTCCGAAACTGGATCGATGCAGGCACTTTGCCGGCGCTACGCGTGGGCAGGAGGGTACGGATCAAGCGCTCGGATCTGGAGCGTCTGCTCGAGCAGGGCTACACCGCCGGCGGCGCGCCCACGCCTCAGTCCGCGGGCCCCAGCGCCGAGGACTTCTGGGGCGGCCAGCCGGTGGGCGTCGCCGAACCCGACCAGGCGGGACCGCAGCCCGCCTGACGAGCGCCCCCGCGCGCTCCCGACCAGCCACGGCCCAGACCCCGCCGCCCACCACCCGCACCTCGGCATGAGCTTCAGCAACGACCTCGACCCCCAGCGCGCCGACGTCATGGACGCGGTGCGTGAGGCCGGCAGCGGCTGGGCCGTGGCGATGCGCGCTCACAAGCTGGCGCCGCCCGATCCAGGTTTCGCCGAGCGCCTGCGGAGACTCGCCCAGGCCGCGGCCGGCGAGCAGGTGGCCTGGGAGAACGCCCACGCCGCGGGGCTCCTGTGGCGCCCGGTCCCCGGGGCCGAGGGCGCAGAGCCGCCCTACGAGCTCCGTCCGGGCACCGGCCGCCGCGGCCCCGCTTCCCTGTGGGAGCGATTCGACCGGTCGGTGAACGCTCTCAACCGCGCCATCGCCGGCTCCAACGCGGCCGAGGTGGCCGACGCGTTCGGTGCGATGGCCCACGTCGCCGGCGAGCTGGCCGACGCGGTGGCGAGCGACGACGAGGCCGCCGCCCGGGCCTCGACCGATACGCGCGCGCGCGGCGCGGCATAGACGCCCCCTTCGAGAGCACGCCTCCCCGCCACGCCCACCCGAACCTCCGCCACCCCGCCCCCCGCTACACTCGCCTCGCTTTGCCTCCCATCCGCCGTCGCTCGATCCACCTTCCGCCACCCCAGGCACTCCGAGCTGGAGACGTCGTCCAGCGGCAACCAGATGTTTACGAACCCTGAAGGCGGAGATGCCACGGTGGCAGGCGCCAGCGAACCGAAGAAGGAGAGCGATGCCTCAGATCATCGTGACGGCTGACGTGACCGGCGACCCGAGTGAGGGCCCGGTCACGCTCAAGGAGCGGATCAGTCCCGCCGACCTCGAGAGCCGTCACTTCCAGGCGCACCTCGTCGAACGCCTCGGGTGGGCGGTCAACGACGCCAAGCAGGTCGAGCAGGAACACCAGTAACCCCGGGGGCGCGCGTCGCCCCCGGATCATTTCTGCCCTCGGTCCGACTCCGGGCCCGGAGCGCCGGCCCTATCCGCGCTCCGCAAGCGTCGTGACCACGGCCTCGTAGACGCCTGCCCCGTAGGCCTCGGCCGCCACCCGCACCCCCGCCCGGCCCGCGACATCGGCTTCGAGCGTGGGATCGCGATCGAGCGCGTTCGCGACCAGCCAGAACGTTCCCACCACGTTCGCCGCGTCCATGTCCTCACGTGAGTCGCCGGCCGCGATGCAGTCCTCGGGCCGGTAGCCGCGGGCCTGCATGTGCCGGGCGACGGCGCGAGCCTTGGAGGCGCCCGCCGGGATCAGGTGGTACGCGCGGACGATCGGGAGCCCCGGCATCTGCTCGGCGTGGGCCACCACCACGCCGTTGTCGACCAGGCGCAGCCACCCGAGCCCGTGCTCCTCGAGCAGCGCGTGGGCCTCGGACAGGTTGGCCGAGCCGCGGAACAGGTGCGAGACCTCGCGGCCCTCCGACCACGGGGTGTGATACTCGAGCGTGCCTTCGAATCGCTCCAGCAGCAGCGCCGGCGCGCCCGAGGCCTCGATCTGCTCGAAGATCGATCCGTCCTGCGCCGAGGGCTCGATCCCGTCGGTCAGCCACTGGAGCTCGCCGTCGACCACCAGCCCGCAACCGAGCTCGAAGATGTAGCAGCTGTGCCCGATCAGGCGCGAGCCCTCGTGCACGCTGGCCTGGCGGCGCCCCGAGAACAGCACCACCTCGACTGCGGCCCGCGAACAGGCTTCGAGCGCGCGCACGCCGAGCAGCGAGAAGTGCCCGTCGGCTCCGAGCAGCAGCGAGGCGTTCGGGCCCAGCAGGGTCCCGTCGAGGTCCACGTACAGGCAGCGCATCGAGCGCGCGACCGTATCAGCCGCCGACACCCGCACGCCATACTGGCGAGGTGGCCACGACCCCCGCACTCGAGCCCTGGGAGTCGTTGCTCGCCGACGCGCGGGTGGTGCATGAGGATGTCTATGGGGCGCGCTCCGCGCGCCTTGTTCCTGTCCCCGAGGAGCTCGGCCACCCGGTCCGCTCGGCGCTGGTCCAGGCGGGGATCGAGCGGCTCTACGCGCACCAAGCCCAGGCGCTCGAGGCCGCGTTCGCGGGCCCGACGATCGTCACCACCGGAACCGCGTCGGGCAAGTCGCTGTGCTTCCAGCTGCCGACGCTGGAGGTGCTCAGCTCCGACCGCACCGCGCGAGCGCTGTACCTGTACCCGACCAAGGCGCTGGCCCAGGATCAGGCCCGCGCGTTGCACGCCTTCGGCCTGCACCAGGCGATCCGGCCGGCGATCTACGACGGCGACACGCCCCGCGGGGAGCGTGCAGCGATCCGCAAGCGGAGCAACCTGATCATCACCAACCCGGACATGCTCCACGTCGGGATCCTGCCCCACCACGCCGCCTGGGGCGACCTGTTCGCCAACCTGGCCTTCGTGGTCATCGACGAGGCGCACGTGTACCGCGGCGTGTTCGGGTCACACGTCGGGAACGTCCTGCGCCGGCTGCGCCGGATCGCCGGCATCTACGGCACGGCGCCGCGGTTTCTGCTCACCAGCGCCACGATCGCCAACCCCGTCGAGCTGGCCGAGCGCCTGACCGGCCTCGATCCGTTCACGCTGATCGACGACGACGGGGCGCCGCGGGCGGAGCGGCGCGTGGCGATGTGGAACCCGCCGCTGCTCGACGAAAAGCTGGGGATGCGCGCGTCCGCACTGGCCGAGGCCGCCGAGGTGTTCGCCGAGCTGGTCTCGAGCGGGGCCCGCACGATCTGCTTCATGAAATCGCGCAAGGGCGTCGAGCTGATCCTCCGCCACACCGTGCAGCGTCTCGGCGACAGCGAGCTGGCCGACCGCATCGCGCCCTACCGCGCCGGCTACACGCCCGCTCAGCGGCGCGAGATCGAGCGCCGGCTCGTCGAGGGCGAGCTGCTCGGCGTGGTCGCGACCAACGCGCTCGAGCTGGGCATCGACATCGGCGAGCTCGACGCCGCCATCTGCGTCACCTTCCCGGGTACGGTGGCCAGCCTGCGCCAGATGTGGGGCCGCGCCGGGCGCCGCGGCCGGGGGCTGGCGGTGTACATCGCCGGCGAGGATGCGCTCGACCAGTTCTTCTGCCGCCACCCGGACGAGTTCCTGCGCCGGCCGGTCGAGGCGGCGATCCTCGACCCCGGGAGCTCCGAGATCTACGCCGAGCATCTGCTCTGCGCGGCGCACGAGGCGCCGCTGACCGAGGACGACACCGCGATCCTCGGCGACGCCTGGCGCCCGCACGCCGAGCAGCTCGCCGCGGCCGGCTTCCTGCGTGAGCGCGCGACCGGGTTCGTGCCCCGCCGCGCCGACGACTACCCGGCGGCGCGGGTGGCCCTGCGCTCGGCCTCGGCCGACAGCTTCGCGCTCATCGACGTCAGCTCGGGTGAGCTGATCGGCTCCGTCGAGTCCGCGCGGGCCTACTCGACCGTGCACGAAGGCGCCGTATACCTGCACCTCGGGCGCTCCTACCACGTCGCGGCGCTTGACATCGGCGGCCGCCGGGCGCTGCTCGAGCCGTTCGAGGGCAACTACTTCACCCAGGCCAAGCGCGAGATCTCCACCGACGTCGTGCGGCTCCACGAGCGCCGCGAGACGCTGGGCGTGATGCTCTCCTTTGGTGCCGTCGTCT
>JADGPN010000734.1 GCA_017882465.1 Solirubrobacteraceae bacterium | reverse complement strand
GCTTGCTGCTCAGCGTGTTCTTCGGGCAGTATGCACGCGACCGCGGGCTAGCGGCTACGTCACACGCGGCGCCGCATGCCGCCAGCCATTACGCCAGCCTCCGGCAGCGCTTGGGGGGTGACGGTGTGTAGCCGATGCGCTCGTCGAGCTGGGTCCTCACGCGGGCTTGGCGCACCGCGTCCCGGATCGCCGCGGCCGTGACGGTCGCGGCGACCGTACCGAGCGCGATCAGCGCCCAAGAGGCCTCGAGCCCGGGAGCAGGTGGCGGCTCGGAGCCCGACGCCAGGCAGAAGACGACATCGCCGTCCACGGGAGTGAAGGCGGGATTCACCGCGCGAGCGATTCCGGCGCTGGCGATGCGCGCGAGGATCGCGCACCCGCGCTTATCCAGCGCCGCGTCGGTCAAGACGCACGCCAGCGTAGTGTTGTTCGCGGAGCGCATGGACAGGTAGGGCGGCTCTGGCATCTGTGCGATCAGCTCGGCGCTGCGCAGCAGCTCACCGCTGTCGCCGTGCGGGGCGCCGAGTAACGCGCCGTCCTGCGCGATCACGTCCCCGAACGCATTGGCCACCGCGATCGCTGCGATCGTCTCTCCGCTGCCAAGCGCCGTCGCCGCGTAGCCCACTCCGCCAAGAGTGGCCCGGTCGCGCCCGAGCAGCTTGCCCACGGCAGCGCCGGCCCCCGCTCCTACGCGCCCGCGCTCGGGGACAGCCGCGGCGGCCGTCTCACAGGCGCCGTAGCCCTCATCCGGCCCGGGGCGCGTGCCGGACTCTCCCTCCGCGAGGTCAAAGACCACGGCGGCGGGAACGAGCGGGACCACGCCCGCGGGGGTCGGTTGCCCAAGTCCACGCTCTTCGAGCCAGCGGGCGACACCGTCTGCGGCTGCAAGACCGAACGCGCTTCCGCCCGTGAGCAGCACGGCTGTCGGTCCCTCCGCGTTCGCCAGCGGCGACAACACCTCGAGCTCGCGCGTGCCGGTACCGCCGCCGCGGACGTCGACCCCGCCTCGTGTGCCGCGCGGCGGTAGCACAACTGTGCATCCGGTTCGGGCGTGAGCGTCGGTCCAGTGTCCGATCTGAAAGCCGTTAGGCAGTGGCGGCATGTCGGTCATCGGGGGCGCCCTGGCCGGGAGTGACGGTAGACAGTCGGCCATGCGCCACTCCTGGGCAGTAGGCGCGACGCCCATGCGCGGCGGCGCATCACCGCTCAGCCGCGGGACGGCTGGGCTGAGATGATCCTCGGCTACGCCTTTGGCCTAGGCTCATACCCTCAAGCATGACTTGAAGGTCGGACGGCAACTACGCGCACAACCTCCCCAGGCGTGCGCCAGCTCCCAGGAGCCGGGGGGCGACATTGTTTCACTTTGTACCGCCGCGTCGAGCTCGCACCCGGTGACACCGAGCCGGCGATCACTCCGCAGCCCAGCCGCGCGAGCCGCACTCTGCCCCCGGGACAGGAACCCGCGAGGAGCGTGGGCGCACTCACGGCGAGCTCGTCGTCGAAGCCGGGTCCGACAGAGGCGTAGTCTGCTCGTTGGATGGCAGGCTCGCCGACCCCGATTGAGGTTGCCGATGGCGCATGAGTGAGTTCACGATGGTCGCCCCGAAGCGCGTCGGCACGGCGCGCTGCCTGCGTCGCGCAGCCTGCAGCGAGACGGGCTAAGGCGTGAACGACCGGGTCGTCATCGGTCGGCGCTTCAATGGCCCGCCGAACTCCGCGAATGGCGGCTACACGTGTGGTTTGGTGGGCACGGCGGTCAAAGCGCGCGCAGTGCGCGTGTCGCTGCTCAAGCCGCCACCGTTGGACGTGCCGCTACTCCGCCAGCGCGCGGACGACGGCTCTGTCTCGCTGTTGCGCGGCGACGACGTCATCGCCACGGCCGTGCCGGGCGCCGTCCAGGCGCAGGCCCCGCCCGCACCGACGGTCGAGCAGGCAGAGATCGCGACGCTCAGGTACGTGGGCTTCGTGCACCACAGGTTCCCGACCTGCTTCGTCTGCGGGACCGCACGCGACGACGGCCTGCGGATTTACGCCGGTCACGTCGGGGACAGCCCGCTCGTCGCCTCCCCGTGGACGCCGGAGTCCGACGATCCGCTGTTTGCGTGGGCAGTGCTCGACTGCCCAAGCGCGTACGCGATCGAGTCTGTCGACCACAGCGCTCAGATCGTTGTCCTGGCCTCGCTGACCGTCGAGCTTCGTGAGCGCCCGCGCGCCGGGGAGCGACACGTCGTCGCCGCGTGGCCGGTCAGCAGCGACGGCCGCAAGCACCACTCGGCTTCTGCGCTCTACGACGCGGCGGGATGCGTCCTCGCGGTCGCCGACTCACTCTGGATCGAGCTACGAGACCCCGCCGCGTTCGGCGGCTGAGCCGCTCGATTCCCCTCCCGATTGTGCTCTCGCTGGTGTCACTCGCACGAAGGCGCTCGGCTCGGACTGGGTGGCGCGCAGGCTCAACGATGCGCTTCCAGGCGGGAATGACCCGCTCCGCCGTGCCGCGTGGGAGTTCCTGGGACCGATGCCGTCCGCGACGCTCGCCTCGCTGACTCGCGGT
This sequence comes from Solirubrobacteraceae bacterium, assembly GCA_017882465.1. Lineage (GTDB taxonomy): Bacteria > Actinomycetota > Thermoleophilia > Solirubrobacterales > Solirubrobacteraceae > Palsa-465. The sequence continues at coordinate 32 of JADGPN010000734.1, read as the reverse complement.
GCATTCGTGACCGACGGCGGCGTCCAAACGAC
>JADGPN010000733.1 GCA_017882465.1 Solirubrobacteraceae bacterium | reverse complement strand
TGGATCGGGAGATCGACACGCTCGTCGACCTGCACCTGTCCTCGGAACTCCCGATGGAGGAGTGGAACATGGCCGCCCTGGTGGCTGCCATCGAGGCCATGGGCATGGCCGGCCCGGAGACGACTGAGGACGCGCTGTGGAATCACCACAGCCGCGACGCAATCGCCGTTCGCCTGAAGGACCTCGCCGCCGAGCTGCTCGAGAAGAAGGCCGAGGAGAACCCGGACGAGTGGTCGCTCATCGAGCGCCTCGTCCTGCTTCGCACGATCGACTCTGTCTGGGTCGAGCACCTGACCGAGGTCGACGAGCTGCGCCAGGGTATCCAACTGCGTGCTCACGCCCAGGAGGAGCCGCTCAACGCCTTCAAGAAGGAGGCCTACGGGCTCTTCGAGGAGATGAGCGCGCTGATCCGCCATCAGGTCGCGACGACGATCTTCCGCGTCTCGATCGTTCGACAGCCCGTCCCGCTCCAGGGCACGGAGAACACGGGCACGACCCCACCCGCGGGAGCAGGCGGCGATTCGGCCGGCGGACCGGCGACGGGTGCACCCAACTCCTCGACCGGGTCCGGCCGAGGGGCAAATGCCGGCGGAAAGCCGCTTCCCAAGCCACTCCCCCAGGGACGCCCCACGAGCGGGGCCGCTGGCGGTGACAGCGCGATCCGTCCCGGCTACTCGCCGGCCGGGGTGCGCATGGGCCGCAACGACCAGTGCTGGTGCGGTTCCGGCCGCAAGTACAAGAAGTGCCACGGCGCGTAGCGGGCCTCGCCGGACGCCCCGGGGCGCGAGGATGAGCCCCTCGGCCGACGGCTCGCTCTCGAGCCCTGGCCCCAGCCCGAGCCCCGGCCGCCGCCCCGCCCCAACCACGGCCCCGTCCCCGGCCGTGACGGGATCCGGCCGGTGACCCAGCCTCGGCTGACCCTGGGGGAACGCCTGCGCGACCTCGTCCTGGTCGGGCTCGTCTTCATCCTGGGGGCCGGCGCTCTCGTGGGCTACACCGCGTTCCGCATCTGGCAGGTCGGCCAGCAGGACGGTCGCCGGCATGTCGACGCCATCGTCGTGCTGGGAACCGCCCAGTACAACGGGCGTCCGTCGCCGTCTCTTGCCGCCCGACTGGATCATGCCATCGCCCTGTACGCGGAAGGCGACGCGCCCTACCTGATCACCACGGGCGGCAAGCTGCCCGGCGACTGGACCACCGAGGCCGAGGTGGGTCGCAAGTACGCGATGGCCCGAGCCGTGCCCGACTCCGCCATCCTGATGGAGACCACGGGCCGCTCCACTCTCGAGTCCATGCAGAACGTGCGCGCCGTCATGGAGGCGAAGGGCCTTCATACGGCCCTCTTCGTCTCCGACCGGAGCCACATGCTGCGAGTGCTGCGTTTGGCCCAGGATCAGGGGATCGAAGGCTGGTCCTCCCCCACCGAAGCCAGCCCCGACTACAACGGGCCGGCGACGCTCCGCGCCACCCTCCACGAACTCGGCGCGACGGGGCTTTACCTCTTCGTCAACCAGGACATCGATCTGCCCGACCCGGGGCCCGCGTCCACCCCCGAAACGACGGCATCTCCACCCGCCTCCGGCTAGACGGCGCCTGCACCGATGGTTCGGCGCTCTTGGCAGCGCCGCTAACGAGGCCCGCCCGAAGGCGGAGGTGGCCCTCCGGCCGTCCTGCCAAGCGCAACGGGGAATGCGTGCCCCGAACGCGCCCCACGTCCGTTTTCCAGAGGCCGAGGCCAAATAACCCCTTGGCTAAGCCGAATTGAAACCGTATACTCCGCCCGACAGCCGTCGCGTCTGCGCCCCGTCACCCGGCCGCGGCCCTGTGGAGGGGCACTGCGCCATCACTTGAGGAGAGTAGTGAAGCAGGCAGAGGAAGCGGCATTCATCGATCTGATCGCCTGTGAGCGTGATTGCCGCAACTGCAGCTATGCGGCCGCGCTCGATTGCGATGGAAACTGCGGCGTCTGCCCACACAACATCTACTGCCCCTGCGTGAACCCCGTCGTTGCCCGGAGCAAGAGCGCCCTGCGCTTGATCGAGCTCCGACCGATCCTTCTCCAGGACGCGCGAGGCCGCTCTTAGTGGAGCCGGCCGAGATCCGCGACCTGGTCCTGAGGATCCAGGCGACCTCGGGGCGTCTTTGACCTCCCAGCCAAGGAAAGCCGTCTAGTCGATCTGGACGCGCGCGTCGGCGACTCCGGTTTCTGGGATGACCAGCGGGCGGCCAAGAGGGTCCTGCGCGAGGCTGAAGGCCTGCGCGAAGAGCTTGGCTTGTGGCAGGGTCTCGAGGCGCGAGCCCTGTCGACCGTCGAGCTTCTGGATCTGGCTCAATCGGAAGACGACCAGGAACTGCTCGCCGACGTCGTCACAGACGCCGAGGAGCTCACCCGCGAATACGAGCGAGCACGGCGAGAGCTGCTGTTCGGTGGCCAGTACGACCAGCGCAACGCGATGCTGACGATCAGCGCGGGTGCGGGCGGCACCGAAGCGACCGACTGGGCCGAGATGCTTCTTCGCATGTACCTCCGCTGGGCCGAGCGCCACAAGTTCGCAACCGAGATCCTCGACCAGACCGAGGGCGAGGAGAC
>JADGPN010000732.1 GCA_017882465.1 Solirubrobacteraceae bacterium | reverse complement strand
CGACGTCGTCGACTTCTGGCGCGTCGAAGCGCTCGAGCCTGGGCGTCTGCTGCGGCTTCGCGCCGAGATGCGTGTGCCCGGCGATGCGTGGCTGGAGTGGACAATCACCCCCGAGCCCGGCGGCGTGCTGTTCGTTCAGCGTGCCGTGTTTCGCCCGCGCGGCCTATTCGGTCGGGTCTATTGGTACTCGGTCGCACCGTTTCATAGGTTCATTTTCGGGCCGCTGGCCCTAGGAATTGAGCAGCATGCCGCGAAAGCCCTGACGGGATCCCTCGCGCGCGCCGCGTAGGTCTTCAGCCATGCGCAACCTGCAGCTGGTCGGCGTAGCTTGGTCGGCACACGACCGGACCAGGTGGACTGTGGCGAGGGAAGATCTCGGTGAGGTCGATGACGGCGAACTCGTCGCCGCGATCACCCGGCGCGACGAGGCGGCGATGGCCGAGGCCATGCGTCGCCACCGCGGGCCGGTCCTCGTGTTCGCCCGCCGGCTCGTGGGTGACATTGGACGCGCCGAGGAGATCTCCCAGGAGGTGTTCTTGCGGCTGTGGGAACGGTCATCGCGCTTCGACGTACAGCGTGGATCGTTACGGTCATTCTTGCTCGCGGTCACTCACGGGCGGGCGCTTAACGTCCTTCGATCCGATACGGCGCGGGCGGCGCGCGAAAAGCGCGATGCGGTCAGGACGATCCCTCCAGAGACTGGGGTAGAGGCGCAGGTCGTCGCGCAGACAGTTGCCGATGCCGTCCACCACGCTCTCTCGCAGCTTCCCGATCCCGACCGGAACGCAGTCGAACTCGCCTATTTCGGGAGCCATAGCTACCGCACGGTCGCCCGGATGCTCAACGAGCCCGAGGGTACCGTCAAGAGCCGCATCCGCAGAGGCTTGGCGAAGCTGCGCGAGGCACTCGCCGCCCAGGACCTGCTACTAGGTGCGTGACAGGCGCAGGCGTGTCACGCCCGGCATTCAGCTCAACGCGGCACGCAGGGCCATCCCGGCGCGCTGAAGATCGCCGTTCATGGCGTCGGCGAGCGCCGCGAGCGCGGTATCGATATCAGCGAGGGCGAACCCGTGCGAGGGACCGGTGTCGCGCAGCCACTGAACATATTCCTCGATGAGAGCGGGTTCCCGGACGAGCAGCGCACCTTCGACGATCTGCAGCACACGATGGAGTTCTTCGGCGAGCGCGGGCGTTGCGGTGTCGCGGGTCGTGCCCGCTTCGATCGCCGCGCTGACGAGTGCGTGGCTGCGATGGGCGAGCGCTGCACGTTCGGGGATCGGGTCCGGGGCAGCCGCGAGACGATCGGGTGGGGAAAGCTCCCAGGCTCGCAGGATCCGGACCGCGTCGCCCGGTACCCGGGCGAGCGCGTCGAGACCCAGCCGCGTCGCCCAGTCGTGGGTCGCAAGCACGCGGCCACCGCCCACCACGGGTATGCCCAGATCGTGCGCGGCAGCGACCGACCGGGCCGCTGCGACGAAGGCGGTCGGCATCGAGCAGCTCAGGGCGAGCGCGAGCGGTCGTTGCAGGTCGAGAAAGTCGCCCAGATCGGCAGCGGGCACCGATGGGCCGAGAAACATCACGCGGAACCCGTCGAGCGCGAGAGCACTGGCCACGACCCGACCGCCGAGCGCGTGAGCGTCGTGCTCGGCGCTCGCGACCACCACCGACGGGCCGCGCGGGCTCTCGGCAGTCGCCCCGAGCCTGACCAGCAGGTCATCGACGGCCGCGCTCGCTGCGTGTTCGTCAGCGATGCCGAGATCGCCCGCCGCCCACCTGCGGCCCAACTCTGCCTGCACCGGAGCGAGCACGTCGACCGCGATGTCATCGAAGGGCACCCCCTGCGCGAGCAGCTCGATCGCGAGCCGATACGCCAGCGGTACGTCGCCGCTGACGAGGGCGGCCAGCATCGCCAGACGCTCGTCGTCCTGGCCCGACGGCCGGACTCGAGATTCATCGCTTTCGCCTCCGGAGTTCTTCGCGGTCGAGCCTAGATTGCCTGCGCCGTGAGCGGTCATCTTCGGCGCCGAGCGCCCCACCGGCCCATCAACCTGCATCGAAGACCGATGCATGCTCACCACCAGTTCGTGCCGGGCGCGCCCTTGAACGGCCCGACCACGTCCCGGGTGATCCAGCCGCCGTAGAAGCCGCCCGGCTGAGCCCGCGCCCGTTCGTCGTCGACGAAGCAGGCATCCATCAACGCTGGGTAGAACGCGACCATCCCCGCCAGCTCTGCATACGCGGGATTCGGTGTCGGGTAGCTCCGTGCCGCGCGTCGCACGACCCGATCCGCGCCTCGGACCGTGTGGTAGCGCGCCTGCCCCTTCCACTCGCACCAGCTCGTCCCGTCGTCGGTGATGAGCGCGTCGGACCTGATGTCGGCCGGCGGGAAGTAGTAGTTCGGCGGATGGCTGGTCTCCAGGACTCGCAATCCCGAGACGGTGTCCGCGATCGTGATCCCGCCGAGCACAACGCGGAGCCGTCGGCGTGCGAGTTCGAGCCGCGGTGGCCGCGGGTAGTCCCATACCGACTCCTGCCCGTCGCCGGGCTCGACACGCGCGGGCTTGTTCATGGAACGACTCATGCACCGGCTA
>JADGPN010000731.1 GCA_017882465.1 Solirubrobacteraceae bacterium | reverse complement strand
GAAACCACGACGGACGAGAGGGTCGCCGCCTGATCATTCTTCATTGCCGAATCCACAACATTTGACAGTTGCTCTTGCGCGCGTACTCCCGCCGCGACCGGTCGGCCAACGGCCGTGCCGCCAGCCAGCGTTCGAACAGCTCGGGGACCTCGGCGAGCTCGTCCGCGTCGCTCATCAGAAGGTCGAGCCTATTTGTCGCCACGGCGGAAGCCCGATCGCACCGATCTCCAGACCCGGTTTGTCGCCACTCCATCGGAATCAGTGACGACTAAGAGCAGTTAGTCGCCACCAACGCCTCCGGGTTTGCGGCAGTCACGCCATCCGACGATCGCGCTGCTGCTTCTGCTCAGAAGCGACACTGACGGACGCCTCTTCCGCATCGCCAGGGGAATCCAGGAGCGGGCGGTCGGGCGACCGGCGCTTTCGAAGCTCGTCCTGAGCGGCACTGAAGGCGACGTCGGCGGAGACTCCCGCTTCGCCGGAAAGCAGGAGTGCCGCACAAGCGGCAGTCAGCCGAGCTGTGCTGCGATCACGCGGAACGGGTAGGTGGTGGTGCTGACGCCCGGGACAACGAGTATGGCCGAAAGAGTCGCCCTGACCTGCGCGAAGTCCTCGGGATGAAGTTGAAGGTCAGCCGGCGGGTGAAGGGGCCTGTTCTGAGGTGTCCGAGAGCGCGCTGGCAGCCGGGTGGCTGGGTGCCATGGCCGGGTCTGCGACTGCGATCCGGTTTCGTCCTAGGGCCTTGGCTTCGTAGAGCGCCTCGTCGGCGCGACGCAGAACCTGTTCGGGCGTTTCCCCGGGCTGTGCGGCCGCGACTCCTGCGCTGAGCGTCACGACTCCGTGGGGAGTGTTCAGAGAGTGCGGCAGGGCGGCGCGCTGCGCTCGGGCGCGGTGGCGTTCGGCGAGCGCGCGGCCGGCATCGAGGCCTTGGTCGCGCAGTATGAGCAGCAGCTCCTCGCCGCCGTAGCGGTAGGCGCGGTCGCTCTCGCGCATAGTTTCGTTGAGCCTGTCGGCGATTTGAGCCAGTACAAGGTCGCCGGCCTGATGTCCGTGGTCGTCGTTGTAGTCCTTGAAGTGGTCGAGGTCGATCAGGACGAGGCAGTAGCCCTGGCCGTAGCGCTTGGCCCGCGCGGCGAGGTCGGCGAAGTCCTCGCGCAAGCGCAGCCGGTTGGCCAGGCCGGTGAGGGCGTCGGTGCGGGACTGTTGTCTTAGGAGGCTGTTGACGTCACGTAGCTCGCGCTCGCGCGCGAGCAGTTGCGCGAACAGTTCGGCCTGATGGCGGCGCAGGACTGCGGCGTGAGCGATCAGCGTCACCCCGACGATCGAGAGGCCGACGCTGAGCGCGAGGGCGGCGCCCCCTTCGCCGGCGTTCAGAGCGATCTGGACGCCGGCCAGGATCACGAACGTGAGCGCTGGCAGCGCGCCGTCCCGGCGCCGGCTGACGGGCTCGGCTTCTGCGCGCGCGATCGCCGGTCCAGAAGCCCACGCACCCACTCCGATCAGGATCATGCTGACGCTCCACAGCGCATCGACGGCGTTCGCGCCCACCTTGTAGGTGCCTGTGAGCAACTGCGGGGACCACAGAATGAACCCGATTGCTGTGAGCACGAGGCCGCCGAGCATCGCGACCATGCCGTGGTTGCGCCGCAGGTCAAGCGCTCCGGCGATCACGGCCTGCGACATCACCAACGCGGCCGAGACATAGAAGATGGGATAGGCGATCGAGGTCACCTGCCCGGCGCCGGAGAGCCGTGATGTTCGAAGATCATTAGTCAGGAGCGCAACCAGAAGCGCGCTGACCGCCGCGATCAGCGGCGCCACCTCGAGCAACGAGATACCCAGCGAGCGCGAGGCACCGCGGCACAACCGGTGCACGCCCGCGGCGCCCGCCACCGCGAACGCGAGCCAGCAGATATCCGCCGGGTTCGGCGAGGGCGGAAACGAAGTCGCGCTATAGGCGTTCCAGAGCAGTTTCCCCACCAGCCAGGCGACGCACCCACACAACAGCAGCGCCCAGCCCGCGCGATCCGGGCGTGCGCTTCGGCGCGTCGCGGCCGTCACGCCGATCACCGCCGCCAGCGCGCTAGCGGTCCACCCGCCATTGGCAAGCAATAGCTGGGTGTCACCAGACGCCACGTACTCACCTATGACGCCCACCAGCGTGACCGCCGACAGCACGAGTAGCGCGATGCCAACCCGGTTACCGCGTGCGCGGCGACGGACAACGGTAGATATGCCCGACCGTATGCGGCGGGGATCAGGCAAAGCCATTTCCTTTTCGGCGGCTGGGCGGTCTGCGAGAGACCCTGGCTTTGCGGACCCGCCTCGCGACCGGGGTGCCTTTGTCGTTGAGCCCTAGTCGGGGCCGTCCATGAACATCGGCCAAAACGCCGCTCGCCTTGAGCGCCCCAATGCGACCAGGCAACCACTGACCGCACGGATCACCCGTTGCGGGCCGATCCTCGCGATCCGGACGGAAGAGCGACGGCATCTCGGTCGCGCGACACGTCGGCCCTCACGACGCTTCTGCTTTTCCGTGGCAAAGCGGCCGTCCGGACGGCCGCCGTTGAGACGATCGAGTCGGACGAGCTCC
>JADGPN010000730.1 GCA_017882465.1 Solirubrobacteraceae bacterium | reverse complement strand
AGCTCATCGGCGCGCCGACGCGAGTACTCGACTTCTGAGCGAGTTCCCCACGGGCCGTGTGGAGCCGTTCGCGGAGTACGTCGCGGTCCGCTTTGAGGAGCAACACCGCGACTGCCAACGGGTACTCGGGTATCTCGAGACCGCGTATGCGCCGATGGTCGAGCTGCTTGGCTACCTGGAGGCGAACGGGTTCTCGAACCACATGGTGTCCGGGAGCGGCGCTGACTTCATGCGGCCGATCACCCAGGAGATGTTCGGCATCCCGCGTGAGCGCGTGATCGGCAGCACCACTGCGCTGGAGTACGCGAGCGATGACAAGGGTGGCACGCTCACTCGGGGGCAAAGCTCGGCTTTCTCGACGACGGGCCGCTGAAGCCGATCCACATCTGGACCCGCGTCGGCCGTCGACCGCTGCTTGCCGGCGGGAACTCGAACGGCGATCTCCCGATGCTCGACTTCCCGCAGCACGAGGACAAGCCGTCCCTTCGTCTGCTCGTCCTCCACGACGATGCCGAACGCGAGTTCGCGTACACGAGCGGCGCCGAGAAGGCGCTTGCCGAGGCGAACACGCGCAGCTGGACGGTCGTGAGCATGAAGAACGATTTCAAGACGGTGTTCAAACCGGCAACGCCCGCGCGCTGACGAGCATCGTGAGCGGCTGATGTGGGCGTCCTTCGGTTGGGAACGCTGGCGACGTCCACGCTCGTCATCGGCGCCGTTCTTGCGCTGTTCTTTCGCATCAGCGTGCGCTGGATCGGGATAATCATTGGCGTTCGGCGTTGGGTTGCGGCCTCGGCTGGCGCTCGCGGACAGAACGAACCGGCAAATACGAACGTTCCTTCGGCGTCTGCAGCTGGAGTTGGACTGCGTTGGGAGTCGCTGTGAGGCGAGGTAGATGTGAGCCGCGTGCGGCCCGAGACCGAAGCTGATAAGTGATCTGACTTCAAACTGGGACGATTGGAGCTTGCGATGGAGCTGGAACTCAAAGAGAAGAGCACGATGTCGCGCGAGGATGCAGCTGCGCGCCTTCACGCGATCGCGGACGAGCTCGCCTCGGGGAACGACATCATCCTCGAGCGGGGTCGGGCGCGGTTTGTTGCGAAGGTGCCCGACGAAGTCGCCCTCAAGATCGAGTTCGAGGTGGAGGACGACAAGACCGAGTTTGAGATCGAGTTGACCTGGTAGCCGGCTCGGCGGCAGAGACGGGACACAACGGTCGGGGCAATTGCCGCTTTTCTCGGAGCGGTGGTTGATATCGGAGGCACGTTGGAGCTACCGGGTTACGGCTCCCCCTTGGCTAAGGGGGCAGTGGCAAGCACCGACCGGTTCACGGCGCTCTCCAGCTGCTGGCGGGCAGTGGTCCGGCACTCCGCGCGTTAGGCGCCCGTGCCAACGTGTAAGCAGGGCGCACACGCTGCCAGCGGCCTGGACCTGCTCGTCGCCATCTGCGGGGCTCTCGGCGCCGTCGACGCGTCGATGCTCGCCACCGTCGCACCGAAGCACCTGCTTTCGCTCAGCGACGCGTACGCGCGACCGCTTGCGCTGGCACCGGCCCGCGGCCCTGCTTCGATTCTCCGAGGGGTCTCTTGGCGAAATCCGGCCCGGCCCCGCTCCTCGCCAGCAGCAGAGAACTGAATCCGACCTCAAGGGCTGCGCGAACGTGACCGTCAGCCGCCGCGCCGGTCGACGGCAGTGCTTCGTCGCCGATGCGATTGTGCGCCCGGCGTCGCGCGGCGGGATCAATTGAATCGCCCGAGCGCATTTAGTCTTCATCCGGTTTCGTCCATCGTTTTCGGACAGGAGGATGGGTATGGCCGTGAAGCTCCACCGCTGCGGCGGGACGTGGATCAAGGGCCCGCACCCGTGCTGGCAAGTGCAGAAGGCGCTCGACGAGTCGGGCATCGAGTACGAGGTGGTCAAGGGGCCGCTGCGGCGTGGCAAGCGCGATGGGATGCAGGCGCTGACCGGGCAGCGGCTCTACCCGGCGATCGAGTTCGAGGACGGCAGCGCGTACCGCGAGCAGTCCAAGGACATGGTCGCGACGATCCGGGCTGGGAAGCTGAAGGAGAAGGCTGCGTCTAGTCCGGCGTAGGCTCCCGCCCCCGCCCGGCCTGGGGGCAGGCCGGGCGGCGCGCGGAGCGCGGTCGCGAGCCTAGCGAACGCCACCGAGCTGAGGACCCCGGTCTCCGACGATGCTCGTCCGCACTTATATCCGGTGCACCGACGTGTTGGCGAGCGGACGCAGGAGGGTGTGGGCTGGAGGGCGTGCTCGACAACTCTGTCTTCGAGAGGTGTGGGCTCTCGTCAAGCGGATGCTCAGGACGGCGGCTTTCGCAATTGGGGCGCGACCAATCCGGACGCCTCCTTCGGCGACGTGGGGTTCGTCGCGGCGAGCGAGGTGGGCGGCGACGCCCGAACACGTGCTTGGTCCAGCGCCGCACCCCCTATAGACGAGGCCAGTGTATGTTCTCGGCCGATGACTGACGTCGTGTCCCTGGCTGAGGCGGCCGGTACAGACGTGGCGCGGGTTCTGACCGATGCGTTCTTAGACGATCCTGGCTGGCGCGATGTCGGTCCGGAGCGCGAGCTCCACCG
>JADGPN010000729.1 GCA_017882465.1 Solirubrobacteraceae bacterium | reverse complement strand
AGGAGCACGACGAAGGTCGGCGTGTCGGTTCGCAGGGTTCCGAGGCTGGCTGGGGTCACGCGGCGGGTTGCGAGTGAGCCGGCGAGCGCGAGGACGAAGAGGATTGGGATGAATCTTCCGAACGTCATCACCAGGCCGCCGGCGATGTCGGCGAATGCGATTCCGTGCGAGCCGAGGTTCCCGGCGCTGGGTTGGATGAAGCCGGTGTAGCCGGCGAATGCGGACCCGTTGTTGTTGGTCTGGGAGAGGTAGGCGTAGAGCGATTCGGAGAAGCCTTGCGGGCCGTGGGAGAACAGTGATTGCGTGCCGGCGCTGGTCGAGGTGGCGATCGCGGTCGTGGCGAGCACGAGGGTCGGCACGAATAGTGTGCCGAGGACTGCGAGCTTGGTCTCGCGGATCCCGATCTTTTTGCCTAGGTATTCGGGTGTGCGCCCGACCATCAGGCCGGCGATGAACACCGAGAGCACGACGAGCAGCAGCATCCCGAACAGCCCGGAGCCGGGGCCGCCGAAGATGACCTCGCCGGTCATGATGTTCGCCATCGCGACGGCGCCTCCGAGCCCGGTGTAGGCCTCCAGACCGCTGTTGACCGCCCCGTCGCCGCTTGCGGTGCCAGCCGCCACGAACAGTGTGGAGCCGGCGGTCCCGAAGCGCTGTTCCTTGTCCTGCATGTTCGGCGCGTGCAACGCGGCGGCGTGCATCGCCGGTGTGCCGTGGGTCTCGGCGGCGTACAGGATGCCGACGCCGGCGATGAACAGCACCAGCATCGCCGTGTAGAGCGCCCAGCCTTGGCGGGCGCGGCCGACCATCCGCCCGAACGTGTAGGTCATCGCCGCGGGGATCAGCAGCATCAACAGCGCCTCGACGAAGTTCGTGAGGCCGGTGGGGTTCTCGAACGGGTGGGCCGAGTTCGTGTTGAAGAACCCGCCGCCGTCGCCTGACATCAGCTTGATCGCCTCCTGGGATCCGACCGGTCCCATCGCGATCGTTTGCGACAGATGGGTCGGCCCGCCGACGGTCAGATAGCTCGACAGGTTTTGGAGGGCCCCCTGCGAGACGAGGAACAAACCGGCGAGGACCGACAGCGGCAGCAGCACATACAGCAGCGAGCGGGTCAGATCGACCCAGAAGTTGCCGAGGTGAGAGGTCTCCTGTCGCACCAGTCCGCGTATCAACGCGACCGCAACGGCCATCCCGACCGCACACGACGTGAAGCTCGCGACGGTGATCCCGGCCATCTGCGAGAAGTAGGAGAGCGTCGTCTCCCCGGCGTAGAACTGCCAACTCGTGTTGCTGACGAACGACGATGCAGTGTTGAACGACAGGTCCCATGGGCCCGAGGCGAAGCCCTGCGGGTTGAATGGATGCGCGCCCTGGGTGCGAAGCACCAGGTAGAGCACCAGCCAGCTCGCGAAGCTGAACACCAGCATCGAGCACGCGTACGCCTTCCAGTCCTGTTCCTCGCGCGGCGCGACCCTGAGGACGCGGTACAGCACCCGCTCGACCGGGGCCGCCAAGGGGGAGAGCAGCACGCGCCGGCCCTGGTACACGCGCGCCATGTAGCCGCCGAGCAGCGGCGTCAATGCCGTCAACACGACGAGGAAGATGACGATCTGTGTCCACCCTGCGACCGTCATTCGGATCTCTCAGGCCCAGCCTCGCCACCGCCGGGCGGACCATCGACGATGCCGCCCCCAGGCCCCCGATGTGATGCCTCGAAACCGTCGCGGTCCCACCGGTAACACCTCGGACAACATGACCTCACCATATTTGTGAGGTCATCAAGATCTCGTGCTGCTTCTGCCTCCCGTCACGAAGATTGTGTGAAGGGCCCCGAGCGAGGCGCGCCGACATGGAGCTCAGACCGCGGCCCGCGCCCGTTCTGAGCGCTCGCGGGCGCGTGTCGCTCGGGTTCGGCGGGTGCGGCGGGGGCGGCGGGGTGGTGGCGGTCCGAGGTGTTCGTCTTTGTCGGGGCGCAGGACGACGATCTCGCCGGGGGCGTTGGCCAGCAGCCAGGCGACGTCGTCGGGGTCGAAGCCGGTGCCGCCGTGCTGGGCGGCGGCGATCACGATCCGGTCGAAGCGCTCGTGGTCGATCGTGAGCCGGAAGGCGTGGCGGTGGGTGCGGCCGCGCTCGATGCGGGCGTCGACGGGGATGCCGAACTTGGTCGCTCGGTGCTCGATCGCTTCTTGGAGCCCGATCGCGATTGCCGACTGGCGGGGGAGGGGGGTGTCGAGCGGGAGGTGCAGCGACACGCGGGCGAGGAACACGGGGACGAGGGTCGCGTCCTCGGCTCGGGCCAGGCGCAGCGCGGCGTCGAGCGCTTGCGGGGAGAGCGCGTAGGCCACGAACGGGAACAGGATCCGGCGCCGGCCGCCGCTGGTGCTCGTCGGCCGTGACGGTCGCCGCTGGCGGTAGCTGAGATGCACCCAGGCCAGTGCGGCGAGCGCGACCACGAGCACTAGGACGATCAGGATCAGTGGGAGTGTCATCCGTCTTCCTCCTTGGTCATTCGTGTGCGGTCGGCGACGATTCGGAGGTCGACGCCGGGCAGCAGGCCGAGCAGGCGGAACGGCAGCGCCGGCTCGATCAGCCGG
>JADGPN010000728.1 GCA_017882465.1 Solirubrobacteraceae bacterium | reverse complement strand
AGCCTCGAGATCTACGGGGGTCCAGCCAGGATCAGGCGGAAAAGTCCATTGGCGGCATCTTGGGCTGTGTCAATGTGTCTGGACAAGGATGTCAAGGATCACGAGAATTCCCCAGGTGTGATCACGGGAATTCCCCACCCGGCGCACGGCCGGTGAGCGCGGGTCGGAGCGCGGCGATGGCGTCGCGGTGGCGGCGCATGCGGTAGCTATCGCCGGTCACGGAGAGGACTGATGCGTGGTGGAGTAGGCGGTCGAGGACGGCGGTCGCGACGGTGGTGTCTTCGAAGATCGCGCCCCAGTCGGCGATCCCGCGGTTGGTGGTCAAGATGATGCTGCCGTGTTCGTAGCGGCGGCTGATGACCTGGAACAGATGGCTCGCGGCTTCGCCGGGCATCGGGAGGTAGCCGAGCTCGTCGATGATGAGGACTTGTGGGCCGGCCCAGAATCGCATCGTGTTCGCCCAGCGGCCGTCGATCGCTGCGCGTGAGGTGCGGGCGACGAGGTCGGCGGCGGTTGTGTAGTAGACGCGATAGCCGGCGTGCACGGCACGGTGGCCGAGCGCGATCGCGAGGTGTGTCTTGCCGACGCCGGGCGGACCGATCAACAAGCAGTTGGACTTCTCCTCGACGAACCGCAGTGTCGCGAGGTCTTCGACGAGTCGGCGGTCGAGGCTGGGTTGCGCAGTGAAGTCGAACTGCTCGAGTGTTTTGTGGGCAGGTAGCCGGGAGAACCGCATCCGCCCATCGAGGCGGCGCTGCTCTGACGCGGCGACCTCAGTCGCCAACAGGTCGTGCAGGAACTGGGTGTAGCCCGGCTTCTCTCGCTCGGCGGCCTCCAAGGCCGGAGCGAGCGCGTCGGCCGCGGCGCCCAGCTTCAGGTACGCGAGATGGCCGCGGAGCTGTTGGTAGATCGTGTCGGCTCCCATCAGCACGCCACCTCCGCCAGCTTCGCGTAGTCGCTCAGTGACACGACCGGCGCGACCTGGCCCGGTGGTTGGCCGTGGAGCTTGGCGAGCTCGGCGAGCGCCCCGTCCCCGGGCGGCCGGTTCGTCTTCGATCGGCACGTGGTCTTGGTTGTGAACGCGTCCAGCACGGCCCGCTCCAACTGGACGGCGTGCTCGCTGGTCCGGATCGTCTGCTCGGCGCCGTTCGGGGCGCGTCGGTGCGTAGCGACCTTGATCCCGGTCGCGGTCACGATCCGCAGGTGCGGCTCCCCGACCAGAGCCCTGACGGTCAGCGGCTGGCGGGCGTAGCCCGGCGGGACGCTGTACTTGTTCGTCTCGAACAGGACCAGCGCGCTGCGCGACGCGACACGCTCAACCATGATCTCCGCCGGGAACGCGAGCGCCGGCAACGGCCGCAGCGGCTCTGAGTTGCCGAGCTCACCGACGGTGCTCCCGCGCCGGCCGCGCCGGTCGGAGATGTTCACCGTGAACGTGTCGAGGGACTGCTGAGCGTCGAGCATCGAGGCGACCTTCGCGGTCCGCCACCAGCGACCGCCGATGAACTTGATCGCCGCCTCGACGACACCCTTGCGCTGCGGGCGATACGGCGGGCAGACAGCGACATCGGTGCCGTAATGCTTGGCCACCTGCGCGAACTGCGGGTTCAGCCGGTCGGTGTCCGGGATCACCGCGGTCGCCATCCGATCGACCCGCCACACCAGGCTGGTGCCGGCCAGGCCCAGGAGGATGTCGTGCAGCGCGCCGGCCAGGTGACCGATCGTCATCTGCTCGCAGAACACGGCCCGAAACCGGCCGGAGTGCGACAACGCGCCGACCAGCAGATACGCGGGCTGCTCCCACGGCGTGTTCGGCAGCTCGAGCCAGTCCCACTGGATCTCCTCCCCGGGCGGGTGGTCGATCTCCGTCGTCGGCGCGTTCCCGCGCCGCTGCTGGCAGACCAGACACACCGGCCGTAGCGCGGTGCGCCGCAGCTCGCGGACCAGCGTCGGATACGAGCGGTCGAACCCGGCTGCAGTCAGCTCGTCCAGCAGGCTCACGGCCGGCAGATGCGGGTCATCGACGAACCTGGCGGCGATATACGCCCGCCACGGCTCCAAACAGCTCGCAGCCCGCTCCCGGACCACCTCATCGCCGGCGACCAGGTACTTGCGGACCGTCTTGCGGTCCCGGCCCGTGTGACGACTGATCGCCGACTGATTCCAGCCGCGCGCAGCCAAAGCATGTATCTCCACGTCGTTCTCCTGTGTGAGCATCCCCACCGGTCCCTCTCGCTCGTCATCGCGTCAGAACCGACGACGGTGAGGGGGACCCCAGACAGAACGCGCGCCGCGCGCGGGGATCGACTCCGGCTCGTTCCTACGGAACTCGCCTACGTCGAACCCCGCGCGCGTGTCTACGCCCTAGCCAGGGTGGGGAATTCTGGTGATCGGATCTGAGGAGAATCCCGTGATCCGGCCCACCGAATACGAGAAGCTTCGTGATCGATGGGATGACCACACCGAGCGAATTCGAGACTCGACGACGAGGCGGCTGCTGTCTGAGGCTGAGAGGCGCGAGGACGACCTCTTCGGCCGACTGACCAACAGTCGGGAGCAACTGCAGGACTCAGCGAATCGCGCAGGAGGTTAGATTA
>JADGPN010000166.1 GCA_017882465.1 Solirubrobacteraceae bacterium | reverse complement strand
CAGGGCCGGTCTGATCGGGGCCTGGGTGCCACTAGCGCTAGTCGCTGAGCTGCTCGGCCAGCAAGCATCGGGCGTTGAAAGCGACAGCGTCGCGGCCGGCCAACTGCCCGAAGACCGGCGCTCGGATTGCCACCGACGCAGGCGCCCACAGGTAGCGCGCTGCGACGTCGTCGACGAGCGCCGATCATCCGGGCGCACCCGAATGCCTGCGGGCGCGGTCGAACCCACGTCGCTGCAATACCGCTCCTGCAGCCACCCGAGACGCTGCCGAGAGGTCGGTGCTCGCTGCGGAACGCGGCCACGCGATCCGCGCCGAGCTCGTGACCGCCTTCGGACATCAGCGGCCAGGAGCTGGCCGCCAGTTCGGATACCCGCGGAAGGACAAAGGCAGGTCTAGCTCCTGCCGCGTTCGCGCCTGATCTCCTCCAGCCGCTCCCGCAGCACCGCCTCAGCCTCGTCCGGCTCGTAGAACCTGGCCCCGATGGCCGCGTCGGGCATCAGCTCCTGAGGCGAGAGCCGGCCGGCGCGCCGGTGCGGATTGTCGTACTCCCCGTCACTGCGGGTCGAGGAGCGCAGGTGGGCCGGGGGCGGGCTCGCCCCCTGCTCGCCGATGTACCCGCGGGCCGCGAACACGGCCCGCTTCGCGGCATCGGACTTGGGCGCCAGCGACAGATAGATGGCCGCCTGGGCGAGCGCGAACTGGCATTCGGGAAGGCCCACGTGCTCCACCGCTGCTGCCGCCGCCGTCGCGACCACGAGCGCCTGCGGATCGGCGTTGCCGATGTCCTCCGAGGCCAGCACCACCATCCGGCGGACGATGAAGCGGGGATCCTCGCCGCCTTCGAGCATCACCGCCAGGTAGTACAGCGATGCGTCAGGGTCCGATCCGCGGGTGGCCTTGATCCAGGCCGAGATGGTGTCGTAGTGGCGGTCGGCCTGGCGGTCGTACAGGAGCGCGCGGCGCTGCAGCGCGTCCTCGGCATGAGCGAGCGCGACCGGCTGGCCGGGCCCGGCCGTCTCGCAGGCCAGCTCCAGCGCGTTGAGCGCCGTCCTCGCATCGCCGCTGGAGCGCTCGGCCAGGAACTCGAGCGCCTCCTCGGCGACCTCGCGGTCCTGACCGCATTCGCCGCGCGACAGGGCCCGATCGAGCAGCGTGCGCACGTCGGCCGGACCTAGCGCCTGGAGCTCGTACACGCTCGACCGTGACAGCAGAGCTGAGTTGACCTCGAAGTAGGGGTTCTCGGTGGTGGCGCCGATCAGCGTGACCAGCCCGTCCTCGACCGCGGGTAGCAGCGCGTCCTGCTGAGCCTTGTTGAAACGGTGGATCTCATCAAGGAAGAACACCGTCGGCTCGCCGGTGGCCGCGCGCCGATGGCGCGCTCGCTCGATCACCGCTCGCACCTCGGCCCGACCTGCGGCCACCGCGCTCTCCTCCTCAAATGCCGCCCGGGACGTCTCGGCGATGATCCGCGCCAGCGTCGTCTTTCCGCTCCCGGGGGGACCGTGCAGGATCATCGAGCGCGGGGTCCCCTCCTCGATCGCCCGCCGCAGCGCGGAGCCGGCGCCGAGCAGCTGCTCCTGCCCGACGAATTCCTCGAGCGTGTGCGGACGCAGTCGTGTGGCCAGCGGCGCGTCGGCCAGCGGCGCCGCCCCGGTCCGGTCGCGCCCAGTCGGCCCGCTCTCGGCCTCATCGCCACCGAATAGCCGCTCCATGCGTCAAGTATGGAGCCCGGGGAGGTCGGGTCCCAGCGGCGCAGCCGCCATTCGCCCGCGGGTCGGCGCACGCTATTCGCGCCCGCGGCTCGGCGCACGGTATTCGCGCCCGCGACTCGGCGCACGGTATTCGTGCCCGCGGGTCGGCGCAGCCGCTATTCGCGTCCGACGATCTCCAGCGCGGCCTCGTGCACCAACCCGTTGGTGGCGATCCCGTCGCCGCCATCGGCGCGGCGCACGCCCCCCAGATCCGTGAACCGGCCTCCGGCCTCCTCGACGATGATCTGCGGCGCCGCCAGGTCCCACAGCGAGACCTGTGCATCGAGGCCGATGTCCACGCTCCCCTCGGCGACCAGCATGTAGGACCAGAGGTCGCCGTAGCCACGCGTCCGCCAGCAGCGCCGGCCTAGCTCCAGCAGCGCATCGAGGCGACCAATGCCGTCCCAGTCCTCGAGGCCGCCAAAGCACAGACTGGCGTCGGAGAGCTCCCGCACAGCCGAGACCCGCAGCCGCCGCGCCGCCTCCCCGGCCCCGTCGTCGGCGAACGCCCCCGCCCCGCGAGCCGCCCACCAGCGGCGGGTCAGCGCGGGCGCCGACACGACCCCGACCGTGATCTCCCTGTCGACCTCGAGCGCCAGCAGGGTCGCCCACACCGGGGTGCCGCGGACGTAGCCTTTGGTCCCGTCGATCGGATCGACGATCCAGCGCCGGCTCGACTGCACCGAGGATGCACCGTACTCCTCGCCGATCACCGCGTCGCCGTGGCGCTCGTGAGCCAGATGCTCGCGGATCGCCTGTTCGACGGCGCGGTCGGCCTCGGTTACCGGCGTCAGGTCCGGCTTGGTCTCGACGACCAGATCCTCGGCGCGGAATAGCGACAGCGTGATCGAGTCCGCGAGGTCGGCCAGCTCGAGCGCGAGTCCGAGGTCGTCCGAGGGGTTGTTCACGCGCGAGATCCTACGGGCATGCCGGTCACGGGACCCGGCGGGGTGTGGCCGCCCTCCCGCCCGTGACCGTTACGCTGCTGGGCGATGGAGAAGAGTGAGCTCGAGCGGGAGACCGTCGACGTCTGCCAGCAACTCGTCCGCTTCAACACCGTCAACCCGCCCGGGAACGAGCGTCCAGCGCTCGAGTACCTGGCCGGGTACCTCGGCGACGCGGGCTTCGAGACCGAGCTGCTGGGAGCCACGGAGCAGCGCCCGAACCTGATCGCCACGTTGTCGGGCCTCGCGCCGGGGCCGACCCTCTGCTATCTCGGTCATGTCGACACCGTGCTCGCGGACCCCTCGGAATGGCGCCACGACCCCTGGTCAGGCGATCTGGCCGACGGATTCCTGTGGGGACGCGGCGCGATCGACATGAAGTCGCAGGTGGCCGCCGAGGCCGTCGCCGGCTGCGCTCTGGCCCGCGCCGGGTGGCGCCCGGCGCGCGGCGCGCTCAAGCTCGTGTTCGTCTCCGACGAGGAGACCGGCGGCGAGCTCGGGGCGCAATGGCTGACCCGCAACCACCCCGGCAAGGTCCGCTGCGACATGCTCCTCAACGAGGGCGGCGGCGAGGTGTTCGAATACCGGGGACGGCGCCACTATGGCGTCTGCTGCGCCGAGAAGGGCGTGTTTCGATTCACGCTCACCGCCGAGGGCACGGCAGGCCACGGCTCGCTGCCGAAGACCGGCGACAACGCGCTGCTCAAACTCGGGCCGATCCTCGACCGGCTCGCCACCACCCAGCCGTCGTTCGATGTCACCGAAGGGCCCGCGGCGCTGCTGCGGGGGCTCGGGGAGGATCCCGCGGCGCCGGAGGCCGCGCTGCAGCGGATGGCCGCGTCGGCCCCGGGGCTGGTCCCACTGCTGGAGCCGATGCTCGGCGTCACGCTGACGCCGACGATGGCCCACGCCTCCGACAAGGTCAACGTGATCCCGTCCCGGGCCTACCTGAAGATCGACTGCCGCGTGCCGCCGGGTCTAGGTGAGGACGACGCGCGCAAGCGGATCGCGGAGGTCCTCGGCGACGGCGGGACCGACACCCACATCGCGTTCGACGAGACGGTCACCGGCAACCATTCACCGGTCCAGTCGGCGCTGATGGACTCGATCTCCAGCTGGGTCGCCGCCAACGACCCCGGAGCCGTAGCCGTGCCGGTGATCCTGCCCGGCTTCTCCGACTCGCGCTGGTTCCGCGATGCGTATCCGGACTGCGTCGCCTACGGCTTCTTCCCGCAGCGCCATCAGTCGCTGCTCGAGGCCGCGCCGCTCGTCCACAACGCCGACGAGCGGATCGACGTGCGGGACCTCGGGTTCGCGGCCTCGTTCTACACCGACACCGCGCGCGAGCTGCTCGGCTGAACGGGCTCGGTGCCGACCCGCCCCGAGTCGGCCACCGCCTGCGTCCCGTCGCCGAGCTCACGCGTCGAGCGGGGCACCAGGGCCAGCATCAGCACAACCAGTCCGATCGCGCTGCCGATGCCGAGCACCGTCCGTGCTCCGAACGCTGCCGCCAGCGTGCCGGCCAGCAGGTAGCCGAGCGGAAGCAGGGCGAGCGAGCCCATCCAGTCCCAGGCGCTGACGCGTGAGAGCGCCTGCGGCGGGATATGGCGCGCGAGCGCCGTCTCCCACCAGATCATCATCAGCGAGAAGCCGAAGCCGGTCGCGAACGCGAACACGGACACGAGCGTCAGCGGCGCGCCGAGCGCAAACGCCGCGGCCTGGACCGGCCACGCCGGCACCAGCAGCAGGCCGGCGCGCAGCGGACGCGCGGGACGCCAGCGCAGCGCCACGACCGCGCCGACCACGGCGCCGCCACCGGCGAGGGCCTCGAGCAAGCCGAACACGCCGGCGCTCCCGTACAGGTCGCGCGCGATCATCGGGGCCAGCGAGTACCACTGCGAGTAGACGCACAGGACCGCGCCGGTGAAGACCGCGATCGTCACCCACACCCAGGCCCGCGAGCGGACCTCGCGCCATCCCGCCCGCAGCTCGTGCGCCACCGACCCACGGCGCGCCGACGCGGCGCCGGCTGACCCGCGGCGCTCGCGCGGGTGCACCCGCGCCAGCAGCAGGGCGCTGACCACGAATGTCGCGGCGTCGAAGGCGAACGCCTCCCCGGCACCGATCCCGAGCACCAGCGCGGTGGCCAGCACAGGACCGATCAGGAAGGCGACGTTGGCCACCGACTCCGTGAGCGCTCGCGCGTCCTGGATCTGCGACTCGGGCACGGTCTGCGGGAGCAGACCGGTGTAGGCGGGCTGGAAGAACGCCTGTGCGGCGCCGAACAGCGCCTCGATCACGACCAGCTGCCAGAACCTCACGGCGCCCGTGAGGATCAGCAGCGCCAGCACGCCGTGCAGCACGGCGCGCGTCACGTCGGTGGCGATCATGATCCGGTGTCGCGGCAGCCGGTCGGCCCACACCCCGCCGAACAACAGCAGTGCGACGAGCGGGAGCGCCTGGGCGCCCAGCACCAGCCCGAGGTCCGCGGGCGAGCCTGTGCGCTGGGTGATGAACAGCGCCAGCGCAACCACGACCACGCGGTCGCCGACCATGCTTGCGGCCTGGCCCAGGAACAGGAGGCGGAAATCTCTATGGCGCAGAACGCGCAGGTACGGACTCACAGCAGAACTCTCGAAGGGACGGCGCCGCGATCGTGGCGGCGCAAGAGACGGTCAGAATCGAGTGCTCAGGTGGTGCGCATCGCGGCTGGAATCTAGCACCGGAGTCTGCCCGGGTCTAGCCAACGCAGGATCACCCTACCGACGTACAACCTGTCTAAGCTCTCAAGCCCATGGCGACGCAGGTATCCGCGCGCCTCGATCCAGCGATCTTTCGCCTGCCGGTCGAGAAGATCCGCGAGGGCTATTACTCGGACGCTTACTTCGTCCACACCAAGACGCTGCTCGAAGCCGAGGGGCTTCACCCGCGAGTGACGATGCAGGTGTTCCAGAAGCAGCAATCCCTGCTCGGCGGGATCGATGAGGCGATCGCGATCCTGCGCGCGTGCTCGGGTCACATGAGCTCCGACGGCGCCTGGGTTCCGGGCTGGGACCAGCTCGCCGTGCACGCGCTGCGAGAGGGCGACCCGATCGCGCCCCGGGAGACGGTGCTCACGATCGAGGGCGACTACACGCTGTTCGCGCACCTGGAGACCGTGTACCTCGGCTGCCTGGCGCGGCGGTCGCTGATCATGCGCAACGTCAGCGAGGTCGTGCAGGCGGCCCGCGGCAAGCCGATCTTCTACTTCCCCGCGCGCCATGATCACTGGCTCGTGCAGACGGGCGACGGCTGGGGCGCGCACGTGGCCGGGGCGATCGGCGTCTCCACCGAGGCCCAGGCGTCGTGGTGGGGAGGGCGCGGCATCGGGACCGTGCCGCATGGACTGATCGCGGCCTACGGCGGTGACACCGTGCAGGCCTCGGTCAAGTTCGCCGACCGCTTTCACGAAGACATGAACATCACCGTGCTGGTCGACTTCGAGAACGACTCGGTCAGGACCGCGCTCGAAGTGGCCTCGGCGCTCGGCCACAGGCTGTGGGGGGTGCGACTGGACACCAGCGAGCAGCTGGTCGACCGATCCCTGCAGCAGGAGCCGGATGCCGAGGCGCTGACCGGCGTCAACCCGCAGCTCGTGTCCAACGTCCGCGGCGCCCTCGACGACGCGGGCTTTCCGTCGGTGCGGATCGTCGCCTCCGGCGGGTTCACCACCGAGCGGATCCGTGAGTTCGAGGCAGCCGGCGTCCCGGTCGACGCCTACGGGGTCGGTTCCTCGCTGATCCGGGGTCAGAACGACTTCACCGCCGACGTGGTGGTGGTGGATGGGCGCCCCTGCGCGAAGGTGGGTCGGGCCCATGCGCCGAATCCCCGCCTGGAGATGGTTGAGTGATGGCGGGATGGTTGAGGGATCATGCACCTGGTCGAGTGATCGCGCATCACTTCCCTGCACCTCCGAGCAGGCCTCCGAGGCGACGAGAAAGGTTCGCGATGACGAGGTCCGCGAGCTGGGCCTCGCTGCGGCCACCGCCGTATCGCCGGCGGAGCCGCCGACGCGGCGGTAGGGGTCCGGGCGCGCGGGCGTTTGGACTTTGGCGCGTGGGCGTTTGGGCGTTGGGTCTTCACGCGTCACGAATGCCGCCTCGGGGCAGTCCGACCGGCGCGGAGATCTAGCGCTCGACGTCGGGGCGCATTAGGATCCCCCCGGAGCGCAAGCGAGGGTGAGATGGGCGCATCAGAGCCGTCAGAGATGCTGTCGGACCGTGGTCCCGGGGCAGTGCCGCAACCGGACCTTGCGGTTCGCAGGCTGCTGATCGCGGGTCTGATGGGAGCAGCGGTTGCGCTGACGCTCGGGATCTACGCGAATGCTCACAACCCGTCGTCTGATCTCACGATCACGCTCGGGTTCACGAACACGATCACGATGAAGGTGTGGCTGGCGACGGTTGCGCTGTGCTTTGCGGTCGTCCAGCTGCTGTCGGCATTGTGGATGTATGGGCGTCTGCCGCTGGGCGCAGCGCCGTCGTGGCTTGGCAGCGTGCACCGGATCTCCGGCCGGCTTGCGTTCCTCGTGAGCCTGCCGGTCGCCTATCACTGCCTGTACCAGCTCGGCTTCCAGCACTCCAGCACTCGGGTGCTGCTCCACTCGATTCTCGGCTGCCTGTTCTACGGAGCGTTCGCCGCGAAGGTGTTGGTCGTTCGCTCCCGCAACCTTCCCGGCAGCGCTCTGCCGCTGGCGGGCGGCCTCGTGTTCGTGCTGCTCGTCTATATCTGGCTCACCAGCGTGCTCTGGTACGTAAACCACTCGGGCTTCCCCTCGCCCTGATGCTGCGCCTGCTCGATCGCGCCCTCGCGGTGGTCAGCTGGGCCGCCGCGGCCCTCGTGGTCGTGCTGCTGTTCGCCGGCCCGACGCTGATCGGCGCCAAGAAGTCCAGCGCGGCCGGTCAGACGTCCGGGTCTGCCGTGTTCGCGAGCGCCGGGTGCAGCGGCTGTCACACGCTCAAGGCCGCGGGCGCCGGTGGCACGATCGGCCCGAACCTCGATCAGCTGCGACCCAGCGCCGCCGCCGTCAGCGGAATCGTTCGATCGGGAGGCGGGGGCATGCCCGCGTTCTCGGGCAAGCTCAGCGACGCTCAGGTCGCGGCGGTGGCCAGCTACGTCTCGACCGTCGCGGGCCGCTGAGGCCGCGTTCGGGGGTGCGGCGGGGCGGGCATCAGCGCCGCATGCCTGTCGCGGGTTCGATGTGCTTAGCGGCCCGCGGTCAACGCCGGCCTCGGCTTGACAGACCCACCGGCGTCGTTAAGCTCGCGCTTTAGGTCACCGGCGCGGTGGGGCACGGCCCCGAGCTAGCCGAGGGGGTCGAGGCTAATGCAACCCAGAGGCACTCAGCTGGAGCCAGGCTCTGTTATTGCGGGCTACCGCATCGACGGAGTGATCGGCCGCGGCGGCATGGGCATGGTCTATCGCGCGACCAATGTCGCGCTGGGTCGGACCTATGCGTTGAAGGTGCTCGCTCCAGAGCTGGCTGACGACGAGTTCCGGGAGCGGTTCAAGCGCGAGATCCGAGTCGCCGCTTCGCTGAATCATCCCAACGTGGCGGCCATCCACTACGCGGGTGAACAGGACGGAGTGCTGTTCCTCGCGATGGACCTGATCGACGGCAGCGACCTGCGAGAGGTGATCGGCCGCAGCGGAGCGCTGGAACCCGACCGGGCGGTCGGGCTGCTGCTGCAGATCACGTCCGCGCTGGATGCCGCGCATCGGGAGGGACTGGTGCACAGGGACGTCAAGCCCGCCAATGTCCTGATCGCAGTGAGAGACGGCGAGGAGCACGCGTACCTGACCGACTTTGGGCTGGCAAAGAAGTTCGACACCGCCACCGCCCTGTCGGCGAAGGGGCTGGTTGTCGGCACCATCGACTATATGCCCCCGGAGCAGATCACCGGCAGCCGCACCGACGCGCGGACCGATATCTACGCGCTCGGGGGCGTGTTCTTCCAGATGCTCACCGGCAAGGTGCCCTACGAGCGCCAGAACTCGGTCGCAACGCTGTTCGCCCACGCCTACGAGCCCCCACCATCCCTCGGCAGGCCGGTCGCCGAGCTGCATCCCACGCTCGGTCCCGTGATCGCGAAGGCGATGGCCAAGGAGCCGGGCGAGCGCTACTTCTCGGCCGGGGACTTCGGCCGGGACGCGGCCGCTGCGCTGCACGGCGCGCGCTTCACCG
>JADGPN010000727.1 GCA_017882465.1 Solirubrobacteraceae bacterium | reverse complement strand
GAGCGCGATCAGCACCTTGCGCTGCATCTCCGTCAAGGGCACTGAGCTCGGCGCGTCGTGCGCACGAGCGGTCGATTCGGCACCCTCGGGGCCGACCGGCTCGCGATAGTAAACGTAGGTCTGCCCGAAGCACATGCGGTCGCGGTCGTGAAGCCGATGGCGCCCGTGAACGCGGTGGCCGTTGACGTACGAGCCGTTGCGCGAGAGACCGTCATCGACCAACGTCCACTCCTCGCCCACCGATTCGAGCAGCGCGTGAGCACGTGAGACTTCGAGATCCCACGGCAGAGGCACGTCGGACTGCTCGCGCCGGCCGACCGTGGCCCGCGACCGATCGGAGGCGAGCAACAGGATGTGCTGCTCCTGATCCGCATCTCGCCAATACAGGAAGGGCACACCCGTGCGCTCGGCCTCGATCAGAGCCTTGAGCTCGCGCGGGCTCGGGGCTCGGGTCTCATCCGTTTCGGTCATCGCAACACCGACCTTATCGCTCGATTGGACGTGTGGAGCGACCCGCCGAGCGCTGGGCTCGACGGGTCATCGCTCCGACTGGCGGACGAGCTATGAGGAGACGGTGAACCTCACCAGGCCCGAGTCGCACTGGTCTGTGGGACCAGTCGCCGCCACATAGGTCAGGTAAACCCGCCAGGTTCCCGACAGGATCGAGTGCCGGCGATCGAGCCTCGCGGTCAGCGAGCTTGTTCCACTCACCGTCGCGCCGCCGGCGACCGAGGTCGACGGCATCGTGTAGCGGGCGTGCAGCTTGCCGTGCGCGATCGGGACGCCGACGAACTCAAACCAGATCGTGAACTGGTTACCCGACACGCACTTCATGTCGAGAGCGGCGCTGGCGATGACGAGTCGCTTGCTGTTCTTCGAGATGCGGAAGAACGACGGCCAGTGCTGTGAGGTGAACCCTGCGAAGACGCTGGTGCCGTCCTGCACGCTCGCCGCTGTTGCCACCGGCCGCTGAAGGAAAAGCTCCCTCGCCGACACGGCCGGTGCTGATGTAGTTGCGAGCGCGATGACCGCAAGACCGGTCGCCTGAACGAACCTGACCCACAACCTCACATGTCCGCTGTGATCACGATGACCCATGATGAACCTCCATCTCTCGCCGGCGCGCGCGCCGAACCAGGTTGCTGGTGACAGTGACTGTCACGCCCGCCCGCTGGTCCTCCCGGTCCCTGTGGGTGCGTGATGGTGAACGGGCTAGTGACTGCGGCGCTCTTGCCAGAACGCCCTCAGCAGCTCAAGATTCGACGCGGGCCCCTCTCGCTGTGGCCAGCGCTCGTTCCCGATCGTGGCGACCGCGAGGCCGCACACGATGATGGCGCCACCCACGAGAGCGGAGCCATACGCGACCATCAGCCCGAGTCCGAGGGCGGCGATCAGGGCGCCGCCGAAATAGATCGCAATTGCCCAAGCCTCCGGGAGCGATCGGCGGACGGGGCGCGGTCCTGAGTGATTGGCGCTCGCCGAAGCGGCGGTGCGAGCGAAGTCTCCGAAGGTGAGTTGCATCCTGGCCTCGTTCTTTGCCGGCACGGCGTTGCGCCGGCGATTGGTGGAGATGACGACCGGAGTCTCCGTCGCCGTAAGCGACTTGAACAGAGACCCCAGGGTGTGCTGTCCACACCCCGGTGTGGCGAGGGCACCCTCGGTGTGGCTACCTGCTACCGCGGTGTGATTCCGTTGCCCGCTGGGTTCAGGAGGCCGAGGACCTCCCGCGGGCCGTCACCGACTGGGTTGCGCGGGCGCGGCGGACAGGCGCTCGTGGACGAAGCGGACGACGATCGCTCCCTCGCCCACCGCGGTAGCGCAGCGTTTGATCGAGCCTGATGGCACGGCGCCGGCCGCGTACACGCCGGGCACGCTCGTTTCGAGCAGCCCATCCGCGCCGGCGTCCGCGCCGGTCATCACGAAGCCCTTTCATCACGAAGCCCTTTCATCACGAAGCCCTTTCATCACGAAGCCCTTCTTACATCGCGGGTCGTTTGCCCGAGCCTCGCCACCCCCGCGAGTGCGTGTCCACCTTCAACGCGATATCAGTTGATATCTTCCTGGGCATGCCTGACGTGCTGATCCGTGACGTGCCATCCGAAGACCTCGCGCGCATCGATGCGAACGCCGCCCGGCTGGGCCTCTCACGCACCGAATACCTCCGACGGCGTCTGCACCAGGACGCCACCCGGCCGGCCACGCCGGTCACGGTCGCAGACCTCGAAGCGTTCGCCGCCCGCTTCGGCGATCTCAGCGACCCGGGGGTCATGCGCCAGGCCTGGTCGTGAGCGACACCGAGTGGCTGATCGACAAGTCAGCGCTCGTCCGCCTCGGCGCCAGCACCCAAGCCGAGGCCTGGGCTGCGCGCATCCAGCGCGGCGTCCTACGAATCGCCACCGTCACGCTGCTGGAGGTCGGCTACTCGGCCCGCAGCGCACGTGACCTGGATGCCGGCCTGCGCCTGCCACCGATCAGTTCGATGCCCGTCCAGTACGCCACCCCGGTCGCCGAAGACCGCGCCGTCGAGGTCCTGCGCCTGCTCGCCGACCGCGGACACCACCGCGCCCCCTCCGTTCCCGACCTCCTGATCGCCGCCACG
>JADGPN010000726.1 GCA_017882465.1 Solirubrobacteraceae bacterium | reverse complement strand
TCGTGCGGGTTCTCGATCATCGCCTTTATCGCCTCGGCGGAGTATTTGAAGCGACCTAGATAGAGCGGCACGTCAGCCTCCAATCGTTCGCGGACATCGTGCCGCGATTCTCTTCGAGGAACCTGGCGACGGCAAGACCGGGTTAGTTGCAGCCGAGCGGAGAGCCCAGCGGGACGCAAGAGTCCCGAAACGATGGAGACGGGCGGGCGCTGTCGGTGCGGCCTGACCAGCGGAACGAGTCTCGTCGCCAAAGGACTCGCCGAGAACAACCGTGCCGAATCTCGAATGGGATCGTCGTACCGAAGGTCGGGTAGGACGTCGTCGGGCTCACACGCCGAGGACGGTGCCCCGCTGTCGCCGCAATGGCCGGCTCTGAGCTAGAGGCGAGCCTCGAGCTCGCTGATCCGGTCGAGGAGTTCGCATACGAGCACGGCGCCCGCGTAGTTGAGCCCGAGGTCCCGGCGTAGCCGCTCCGCTCGCGCCACCCGCGCGGCACTGCTTGGGTCGAAGCGTGAGGTTTCGGCAGTCGCGGCCGGGTGTGGCTCGAGCAGCCCGAACTCCAGGTAGCGCCGCACATGCACGATCTTGACCCCCGCCTGCCTGGCGACGACGGTCAGCTCGACCGCCTCCTCCGCGGCGAGGTCGCGATCAGCCGGCCCGGTGTGCCTGTGTGCGTTCATGGTCATGCCTCCCGCGGGTCAGGGCTCGAGCTTTCGGCGAGCTGCTCGTAGAGCTCGCGCTCACGGTCCGACAGCTCCTTGGGTACGACGATCTTGACGATTGCGTGGAGATCACCGCTGCCGCCACCGCGTTTGGGAACTCCCCGTCCACGGAGCCGCAGCCGCCGGCCGCTGGACGACCCCGCTGGGACCCGGACCCGGGCCGTGCCGGTCGGGGTCTGCACCGCAACGGTCGCCCCGAGCGCCGCTTCGGAAGGAGTGATCGGGAGGTCAACATCAAGATCGTCATCGCCGCGGCGGCGAAAGCGCGGATGCGGCTTCAGCACGACCCGCAGGAACAGATCGCCGGGCGGACCACCATCGCGCCCCTCGCCCCCTTGTCCCGCCAGACGGATCAGCTGGCCGTCACGGACGCCAGCCGGGAAGTTGACATTGACCTCACGGTCGTCCAGCGTCAACCGCCGCCGGCCGCCGGCCAGTGCGTCCTCGAGCGACAGTTCGAGGAGCGCCTCGCGGTCGTGGCCGCGCAGGGGCCCGCCGGCGCGGCCGGCTCGCGCCCCGAACAGCGCCTCGAACAGGTCATCGCCGAACTCCACGCGGGTGCCGTGGCCGAACTCTTGGTGGGCGAAGAAGTCCTCGAAGCTCTCGTCAGGCGCCTCGCGCTCCGCTTCACGCCAACGGGCGACAAGGCGGTCATAACGCTCCCGCTTGTCAGCGTCAGACAGAACCTCGTACGCCTCGCCGAGCTCCTTGAAGCGCTCCTCGGCGTCGCCGTCGGAGTTCAGGTCCGGGTGGTACTTGCGCGCCAGCTTGCGGTAGGCGCGCCGGATCGTGTCGGGGTCCGCGTCGCGCGGAACGCTCAGTACCTCGTAATAGTCCGTGTAGCTCAGCGGCATCTGTGATCGAATCCTCGCTCAAACGGGCCGGACGCGACGCCGACAGCGATCCGGGTGGTTGGCTACTAGCCGCAGTTGCGGACCAAATCGGCACGCACGATCGCCTTCGGCGGGCGGACTGCGACGGCCTGACGATCGCGTTGGCGACCACCTGCTCGCCGCGGTCGGTTGTGATCGGCAGCGCGGCCGACGATCGCCTTCGCTCGAGGACCAGCCGCGCGGCCGACCCGCCCGAGTGCGGCGCATGGGCCCGTCGGTGCCGCGCAGGGCAGGAGGCCGTCGAGACTGTCGGTGCTCGTCCAAGGCAGCAGCCAAGCTCTCAGACGGGCGGTTGCTCGTTCTCGTCGCTGACGCTCCCGCGGCGTGCGATATCGTCGCGCATCTCGCGAGCCTTTTCGCTAGCGCAGATGACCTCCTCGTCGACGCCGTTGCACAGCCTCCGTGGTGCGTCGACCCGGCAAGCCAGGACGTAGCCGAGGCGTTCCGAGTGGCTGATAAGCAGGGGTTCGACGTGTTGCCGGTTCGCGAGTCGGGCTGCGAGCTCCGAAGGACGGTGTGGAATGCGGCGCCTGCCAGTGCCAAAGTCCAGCCTGAAGCTCGCGCACAGCGCATGCTAGTGCGCACCACGATGCCCACCAAGGCCGCTCGCCCGGTCACATTTCCCGCATCCTGGCCCATGGCCGCCGATGGTGCAAAGCGGCCACGATGCCGACGTCTACCGTGCTGTCGCGCGTTGCTGCTCACGGACAGCCGGAGCCACGAGCCGAGACGACGAGTGGGCTGCTGCTTCCCATGCAAGGGGGCAGCCGTCTGGGGCCGGGGGCGCGGTTTTCGGCGGCGGCGCGCGACGATCGCATTCATGTTTTTCGGGGTCATCCGGGATTTCCGTGGGTGAGGGGGTGGTCGGGGTAGAGTTGCAGGCCTCCGCAGTGGAAGAAGATGGCGGTCTTGAAGTGCTCCCGGTTGCGGTAGCCGTAGGCCATCTTCTTGATCGTCTGGATCTTGGAGTTGAGGCCTTCGGCC
>JADGPN010000725.1 GCA_017882465.1 Solirubrobacteraceae bacterium | reverse complement strand
GGACGGCCGGCGCGCGCGGCAGCGCGTCTGGCCGGAGTGGTTCGATAGCGACGTGGCTGCGCCGCCGCCGTTGGATATCGCCGCCGTGATCGCGTACTGCGAACAGCGCGTCCCGCCGCACGCGCTGTACCAGGTGCGAATGGAGGCAGTCGTCGACCGGCACGCTGTGACGCTCGTCGAGCGTCGAGCGCCGTGGCGGCCCGAGTTCGGGCCCGAGTGGACGAGAAGCCCGGTCGCCCGGCTTCGTTGGAGCATAGGCCGGCGCGAGTGGACGCTCTTCTGGCGTGATCGCAACCACCGCTGGCACCGCTACAAATACACGGCGCCGACGACCGAGATCGCGAGGCTGCTCGAAGAGATCGATCGAGATCCGACCGGGATCTTCTGGGGATGACCAGCGCTATCGCGCTTTTCGGACGAACTCTCCATAGACCCCAAGCCGACGCATCTCAGCCGCCTTGCAGCGCTGATGGTGGTGCCGGAGGGTGTGGTTGGTGCTCAGGGACGCAGTGCCGCCGCGAATGTGCGCGTGAGTGTGACGGGCGAGGGATTCGCCTCGAGGTGGACGAGCGCGCGCAGCGTCCGCTCGGAGTTCTTGTGCCCTGAGAACCATGCCGGCCGCGGCCGGTAGCGGAATGGTCCGTGCACGACGGACTTCTCCGGGTCGCGCAGCATGAACGTGTTGGCGACGGTGCCCCGCCCGGACTGGATGTCGCTGTCGGGGTGGCCGGGATAGGCGCCCCAGCTGCATGCGTTCAGCACGTAGGCGAGGGCAACCCATGCGTTGACGCCCACCGAGCCGTAGCGCAGGTCGCGGACAGCGCGTTTCACCGCGGCGGCGATCTCGGCGTCGCGCTGCTGCTTGACGATCAGCGAGGCACACAGCGTGCCCCAGAGGGTGTCGTTGCAGAACGCCACCGCACGGTCGAGGAACTCGCTCGCCGATGTTCCGGGTAGCGCCGTCTCGGCCATCAGGCTGCAGAACGCCTCGGTGGTAAAGCAGGGATCCTCGGGGTCGCGGGAATCCGCTCCACGGACCAAAGTCCATGGCAGCGTGCCCTCACCGCCTTTCCCCAGCCGCCTGGCATCCGGGTGGCGCTCCAGGAACGCGGCGTGGATGTCGGCCGCCCTCGGGTAGTAGGCCTGCCGCAGGGGCAGCGAGGCCAGTGCGTGCTCGAGCGCGTCGAGGAACGCCTCGCGCTGGGGCCAGGCCGCGGACGTTATGACCACGCGCGTGGCGAGGCAGTTGAAGCCGGCGTTGTTGGCGAGCATCGTCGCCACGTGCGCCGCCTGATAGCGCAGATCCGACGAGGACCAGCGCCCGGGAACGATCACCACCGGCGAGACGTTGCCCCCCTCGACCGTTACCGGCACCTCAACCAGACGCTCCCCGCGCGCCTTGCGCGCCACCCCGTCGGGACCCGCCCCGAACACGACCGCCTCGAAGGTCTTATCGGACCCGGTCATGTGGATGTGGCCCACCTCGGGATGGCCGACGAAGTACGCGCCAGCGGCGGCGTCGCCCCTGACGATCCTCAGAAAGCCGCCCTCCACCAGCGCCCGCAACGATCGCTCCCAGTGCGGCGCCAGGTAATCGTTGACCGGATTGCACTTGAGCACCACGACCCGGTTCTCGACGAACATGCTGTAGAGGAGGTCGCGCGGCGCGATTGACGAGACGTTACCGGCGCCGAGCACCAGCTCGACGACCGGCTCCGCGCGCGCCTCGCGGTACGCCCAAGCTTGCTCACTCGTTACCTCGGCAGCTGTCCGGCCGGGAGGCATCCACACCTCGGCGCGCGTGCCTGCGAACAGCATGCGGTCGTACACGCTTGCGGGAAACACCGGCGCGACGACCCGGCCCCCCGGACCCGATGCGAGCGGGCCGGGCAGCTTCGGATGCCCATCGCGCACAATGTCGCGCAGGCTCTCGCACAACAGCCGTGCATTTCGGACCACGATCGCCAAGTGGTGCCATTCCTCGCCGACCGCGGGCGTGCCGGGCGCGATCCCCTTCGCCCGACAGGCGTCCGCGACCCAGTCCGGAGCCGCCG
Source organism: Solirubrobacteraceae bacterium (assembly GCA_017882465.1). Classification (GTDB taxonomy): domain Bacteria; phylum Actinomycetota; class Thermoleophilia; order Solirubrobacterales; family Solirubrobacteraceae; genus Palsa-465. The sequence continues at coordinate 550 of JADGPN010000725.1, read as the reverse complement.
CGAGCGTATCCGCGATCACGCGCTCAAGCAGCCCGATCCGCTCGCCGACGGACGTGTTCGCCCAGCGCTCACGGTTCCCAGCGACAGTCGCAACGGCCTCGCCGAGTCCTTCCTTGTCAACGACCGCAGTCGCACTAGGCGGCGCAGATGCCGGGGCACCGCGGGCAATCGTGAAGCTGACGATGCCCGGATTATAGGTCAGCGCACCCTGAAGCGGGGGCGTGCTGCTCAACCGCACCACCTGGTTGAGCCATGACGCGTGGTTGGGCGTGAACACGAACTGCCAGTGCGGGGTGAGCCTTCAGCCATACCTTCGTCTCTTTGCTCTTGTGGGTCGAGAGGTTGTCCATGATCGCGATGATCTGCCGGCCCGCCGCCGGCGGGATCGTCTCGTCGATCTCGTCCGGGAAGCGGATCAGGTCGAGGCTGTTGCGGGTCTTGCAGGTCATCGCAGCGCCTCGGTCCGCCACGGCGACACCCGCTACGACGAGCTGCTGATGTCGGGTGTCGACCGCCAAACCGCGCGCGCACACGTCCGCGACGACGTCGC
>JADGPN010000724.1 GCA_017882465.1 Solirubrobacteraceae bacterium | reverse complement strand
CCGCCGATCGCGTTGTGGAAGATCAGCCCGAAGATCGACGCGAGTACCAGCGGGACGACGATCGCGACCAGCAGCGCTGAGCGATCGCGCAGCCGCTGCCGCAGGTCCTTGCCGAGGATGACAAGCGCCGGGCGCATCGATCAGTCACGCAGGGCCTTACCCGTGAGGTGCAGGAACACCGCCTCGAGATCTGGCTCGATGACCTCGACCGAGCCAACCGCGGCGCCAGCGTCCGCACTCGTGCGCAGCAGTTCGGGTAGCACGCTCCTGGCGTGATCGACGATCAGTTCGATTCCGCCGTCCTGGACGCTCGCCGCGCGAACCTCCGGCATCCTCAGACTCGCCTTCGCGGCCGCGCCCAGATCGCCCGTGCCCTCCAACGAGACACGGTCGTGCTCCCCGACGAGAGCGACGAGCTCCGCGCGCGTGCCCTCGGCCTTGAGCTCCCCGAGGTCGACGATCCCGATCCGGTCACACAGCCGCTCGGCCTCCTCCATGTAATGAGTCGTGTAAAGGACCGCCATCCCCTCGCTAGACAGTTTTTCGACGCTCTCGAGGATCGCATTGCGGCTCTGCGGATCGACGCCAACCGTCGGCTCATCCAAGATCAACAGCCGCGGACGGTGCAGCAACCCGATGCCGATATTCAGCCGCCGCTGCATCCCGCCGGAGAAGCTCCGAGTCTGCTCGCTCGCCCGGTCAGCGAGGCCAACCACCTTCAGCACCTCATCCACACGCGCACGGACGTCATCCGGCCGCAGTCCGTACAGCCGGGCGAAGAACTGAAGATTCTCACGGGCGCTCAGGTCCGGATAGATCGCGAGCTCCTGCGGCACGTAGCCAATCGCTGCTTTCTCCTCCACGCTCCGGGAGGTCAGACGCTTGCCAGCGACAAACACCTCTCCCGAATCGGGCTCCAGCAACCCGCATACCATCGAGATCGTCGTCGTCTTCCCCGCGCCATTCGGACCCAGGAGACCGTATGTCTCTCCCTCGGCAATCTGGAAGCTGACCCCACGGACCGCCTCAACTTCACCGAAGCGCTTATGAACGTCAATGCAATTAAGCACCAGACCGTGCTCCACCGAGCCCAAGCTCAGACCGGCGACCTGCTCGAAAGCGGTCATGGCGAGACCCTTCCGATCCAGCGCTCTGATGCCATCCGTGCAACCGCGCGGTCCGACGTGGGCAAACTACTCTGCCCGGTCGACGGGCCCGCGCGAGACCATGTCACTGACGACAACCGCGCGGCCGACCCTGCGCAGGTCAGGAGCAGCCCACACCGGAGGACCGGCGCGCGGGTAATTCTTCTCCCGCCAGCGGCGGGTTCGGCGTCGGTGCGGCGACGTCGACGGGCTGATAATTCTCGCCAAGGGGTCGCGACCCAATAACGACCGCGCAGCGCAGTCGCGCCGAGGGTGCGTACCCTTGCCGACGTGGGCTACGCGAAGGATCCGCGCGTGGACGACTACATCAGCCGGTTGCCAGGGTGGCAGCAGGGGATTTGTGAGCGCGTGCGCGATTTAGTACACGCGGCGGACCCTGAGGTCCAGGAGACGATCAAGCGCAAGGGCCAGCCGTACTTCGTGCTCGAGGGGAACATCTGCGCGCTGATGGCCACCAAAGACCACGTCAACGTGTTTCTCTACGACGGGGGGATCGTTCCCGATCCGCAGAGCATCATCACGGGGGGCCACGACAACAAGACCGCGCGGACCGTCGCGATCTACGAGAACGAGCCGATCAACGAACCGGCTCTGGCGGCCTTGCTTGCCCACATCGCCGCGAACAACCGATCCGGCGGCTGGCGCAAGCTCAAGGCCGGGCGAGTCGACACTTGAGAAGCGACTCCCCCAACTACGAGCTTCCGGCATTCTCGCCGCGGGCCGGCCAGTGAGACTGGTGCTGCTGACGATCTCGACAGCGTCGGCGGTGTCAGGGCTGAGTATCGCTGCCACGGCAAGGCAGGTCTCACAGGCAGAGGGCTGACCGCCCTGCTCGTCGCCAATCTCGAGACTCGCGGCGTCGTCGGCCGTCGACAGCCCTGACGCGCTCAGGCGACAGGCCTGCTTTCTCGCGATCTCGGGCACGAGCGCTTGCCGGTCGATCGGACCCAGCAAGCAGTCGCGAGCGCTAGCTCCGACCTGAGTCCGGCGGCCGCTGCAAGCGCGCGGGCCGGTCGAAGCAGAAGCCGACCTCCTCGCTCACCAGAGTGCTGGTCCTGAGCAGCAGGGGCAGCGAGCTGGCCAACGCGCAGCAGGTTGCCGGAATCCGCGGAGAGGGGCAGTCCGGCGGCGCGGGTGCTAACAGTGTCCCGGCTAGCAGCATCGTCAAAGCGGCAGTCTCCGACGACGCCGTGGCGTAGCCCCTTCTGGTGCCGAGGGGCAGTGATCCGAAGGCCGGAGCGGCCGCGGGGCGTGACCGCTCTCGGACAAAACCAGCAGCTAGCTCCTCGCTGCCCACGTGAGCACGAGCATTAAGTCTGCCGCCGGGCAGCGTCGAGACTGCCGCGGCTCCGGCAAGAGCAGGCGCCGGCACCTGTCTCCGTTAGCTGGCTCCGGGTGGTTCAGCAAACGCACCGCGTGCTTGCTCACGATGGGATTCCGGCCAT
>JADGPN010000165.1 GCA_017882465.1 Solirubrobacteraceae bacterium | reverse complement strand
ACGGTGACCGGGGTCGTCGGCTACGAGTGGGACACGGCCGGGCAGCCCGGTTGCCCGGCGGTGCAGAAGCTGTTCACGTGGACGGGCACCAACAAGTATGGCGCGGCCAGCGAATCTGACGCGAGCACCTTCACCGCCCCGTCCGGGGCTCGGGTGTTCTCCGCCGGGACCGAGCAGTTCGGGTGGGCGCTGGACAGCTTCGGGCACACCACATCGGTCAGCCCGCCGCTGCAGGCGTTCGCGCAGAACCTGCTCACCGACCTCTCCGGCGGATCGATCGCCCCGGCCAACACGTCCCGCCCGGCAATCTCCGGGTCCACCGTCCAAGGCCAAGCGCTGACCGCAACCAACGGCAGCTGGACCGGGACCCCCGCCCCCACGTTCACCGACCAATGGTCCCGCTGCGACACCACCGGCGCGAACTGCACGGCGATCCCCAGCGCGACCAGCCAGATCTACACTCTCGGCCCCGCCGATGTCGGCTCCACCCTCGAGGTCACGATCACCGCCATCAACCCGGCCGGCCAAGCCCAGGCCACCGCACCACCCACCCCTACCATCACCGGGGCTACCACCGCTACCGCATCCCCACCCACCGTGATCGGATCCGCGGCCCCGCCGCCGGCCAGCGTCACCCCGCGCGGCATCTCCGGCACAGCCACCCAGGGCCACGTGCTCACCGCATCCACCGGCCGCTGGCTCAACAGCCCGACCGGGTACTCGTATCGGTGGGAGGACTGCAACCGCTCAGGCACGGGTTGCGGAGCCATTCTCGGTGCCACGAGTCGGACGTTTCTGCTCAGGGCCAAGGATGTGCGGCATCGTCTCCGGGTGCAGGTGTCGGCCACGAACGGGGCCGGTACCGGTGGGCCAGTGACGACGTCGGCGACTGCGGTCGTGCGACCTCCGCCGTCGAACGCGCAGATCAAGATCCAGCTGTTGAGGAACCTGGCCCCCCCGGGCAGGGCGTCGAGGATCTCGGCCATGCTCAGGAACGGCGCGTACGTTCAGGCGCTCGACGCGCTGACCGCCGGCAAGGCGGTGATTGGGTGGTATTACCTCCCGAAGCACGGACACCTGGGGAAGGGCAAGCCTCGGTCCGTGCTGATTGCCACCGCCGCACGGACCTTCACGGCGGCCGGCAACGTCAGGATCACGATTAGGCTGACGAGATCCGGCGAGCATCTGCTGAAAGGCGCTCGGCAGCTGAAGCTGACGGCCGAGGCCAGGTTCACACCCACCGGCCGGCGCGTCATCCTGGTCACGGCGACGTTCACGCTCACGCGGTAGTGGTCGCCGGCCTCCTCAGCGCACCGCGATCGTCTTCGAGCTCGCCAGCGTGTGGCCCTGGCTGTCGAGCGCCTGGACGGCGACGAAGCGCCGCCTGGTGGGGAGCCTGATCACACCCTCGAACGCGCGCTTGGGGGCCGTCACGACGCTCTGCAGCGAGCCGGGCGTGTTGCCGGCCAGGACGCGCCAGGAAGCCACGCCGGTGGCACCGTTCCAGCTCGCGTAGACCGTCTCCCGGTTGCCCGAGATGGCCCCCGTGACGGCCGGCTGCGTGAAGGGCGCGCCGCTCCAGGGGAAGCGGTAGGCGCGGTAGTTGTAGTTCGCGTCGACGAAGCGGGCGTCGAACACGGCCTGACCGCGGGCGTTGAACTCGGTGAAATAGGGGAGTTGCCCCCGCCCGACCATGCTGTCTCCGTTGGCGAGCGACTGGTCGTTGCCCTCGAAGCCCGCGAGCAGCGACGGGGTGTGGAGGTCCTGGCCCGCCAGCGACGCGGTCAGATGGACCGGGTCGAGCCTCAGCGTGATCGCCCGCGACTGCTTGTGCACGTACGGAGGCCCCGCGCCGTCATCGAACAGGGTGACCAGGTTGCCGGGATGGATGCGGATGTCGTGCTGGAAGGCGAACTGCGCGCTGCTCCCGATGCGGAAGGTTGAGCGCCTGCCCCCGAGCCGCCACAGCACGGCGCCGGTCCCGTGGTCGATCTTGTACGCCGCCCAGGTGTTGCGACCCGAGACGACGAGGTTGCCGTCGGTGTCCTGCTGGATCGAGTTGACGTGGAAGTAGTCGTACGGATGCTGCGTGCCGGCCGGGTAGGCAGTCTCGCTCTCGGTGAGCGGAACGTGATCGAGGCTGTCCCACTGGAACAGGACGAGCCCGGTGGGAATGTCGATCTCCTGCACGACGGAATCGAGGACGACCGCGCGCTTGGGTCCGTTCTTGACCGATGAGGCATCCATGAACACCGGGTAATAGGCGGTGATCAGCGCCGTTCCGGCCGACGTGAGCTGGAACTCATGCAGATCCGATGCGAGGCCGTCGGCACCCCTGACCACCGCGATCTGCACGTAATGCGAGTCGTAGATCTCGCCCTGGCCGTTGCCCACCCCCGCATCGACGTTGCCCTGCCACCAGGTCAGCACCGGCTTGCCGAGATAGCTCTGGACGCGGAAGTCCGACACCCAGTCCTGGCCCGGAACGGGCTTGAACCAGACCAGACTGCCGTGCTGGCCGAGGATCATCGGGCCGTCCTGGACCGGACCGATCTGCGGCGCCACGAAGATGTCCCCGGGCATCGCGCCGGGAGCGTTCCGCACCACCCTGATCGCCGCCGGCACGAGGTCGGGTCGCGACGGGAAGCGCATGACGTCCCCCTTCACGCGCGCCGCCGACGGGCGCGGCAGGGGCGAGATCCCGCCGGCCGGGTGGGCGATCGTGAACTGCAGCGTGCCGCTGGCGGCGCCGACGAGATCGAGGCCGGTGGTGACCGTCACCACCTCTCCCGGCTTGAACGCGACTGACGGCAGGAAGCTGGCGCCCTGGCCGTCGGAGTCCCCCTCCACCCGGCCGGCATGCACGCCGCTGCGCGATCCGGTGACCACGATCGCCCCCAGGGCTCCGGCCGGGACGCCGCGGAAGGCGAGCTGCGTGTGGGGCGAGGCGAACCGGCTGCCGGGAATCGGAACCGTGCGGACCGGCGGACCGGCGGCGCGCGCGCCGCCGGGCAGGATCAGCGTTGCCGCCGACAGGACCCACCACGTGATGGCAGCCTGGACCCACGGCCACCGGCATCGGTGCCTCAGCATCTCTTCTCCTCACATTCGCGACGCTCGCACGCCAAACGCGCGAGCAGCCTCCCAGTTGCGCTCAAACCGTAACGTTTCCTGTGTATCGCCCGTGTAACGTCAGGCCGAGTCGCCCGCGGCGCCGGGGTCGTGCAGCACCGTGGCCAGCGCAAGCGCGGCCACACCCTCCTCGCGGCCCACGAATCCCATGCCCTCCCCCCGCGTGGCCTTGACGCTCACGTGGTTGATCTCGAGGCCCAGCGCCTGGGCCAGCGACGCCCGGATCCGGTCACGCGCCGGCGCCAGCCTCGGTCGCTCGATCACCACCGTCGCGTCGACGTGCAGGATCGAATAGCCGGCGGCCGCGAGCTTGGCGACCACGTCGCGGAGCAGCTCGGTCGAGTCGGCGTCACGGAAGCGCTCGTCGGTGTCCGGGTAGTGCTGGCCGATATCGCCCATCGCGGCGGCACCGAGCAGCGCATCGATGATCGCGTGAACCAGCGCATCGGCATCCGAGTGGCCCTCGAGGCCGCGGTGGTGCGGGATCTCGATCCCGCCGAGCACGAGCCGCCGGCCGTCGGCGAAGCGGTGGCAGTCATAGCCGAGGCCGGTCACGGGCAGCGCTCCAGGACGGATCATCGCTCGCGCTCGGCCAGCAGCAGCTCGGCCACCCGGAGGTCAGTCGGGGTGGTCACCTTGAGGTTGCCGGAATCGGACTCGACGACGCGGACGACACCGCCCGTGCGCTCGATCAACCAGGCGTCGTCGGTGGCCGCGGCGAGCAGCTCCGGCGAGGCGTCGAGGGCGCGCCGGAGCGCCGCGCGGCGAAAGACCTGTGGTGTCTGAACGGCCCACAGCCGGGCGCGGTCGAGGGTGCTCTCGACGGTGCGGCCGTCGCCGCCGACCTGCTTGATCGTGTCCGACACCGGCGCGGCGGCGATCGCCGCGTCCGATCCGTGCCGCTCGAGGTCGGCCAGCGCACGTTCGAACAGCGAGGGCGCCGCGAGCGGGCGGGCCGCATCGTGCACGATCACCGGATCGCCGTCGCCCGCCGCGAGCAATGCCGCGCGGACCGACGCCGATCGCGTGTCGCCGCCCGCGACCGCGACCGTGCCGGGAGGCGCGGCCGCGAGCTCCCCCTCGGGGAGGGCGACGACGATCTCGGTGACCGCGGCGACGTTGCCCAGCGCCGCGACGCTCCAGTCGAGCATCGGACGCCCGGCAAGCGTGACGAGCGCTTTGGGCCCATCGGATCCAAGGCGCTCGCCACGTCCCGCGGCCACGATCAACGCGACCGCCATCTCCGTACTGGCCGCGAACCTACTCCGAGACCACTGCCAGCTTTCCGCTGGCCGACTCCGTCAGCAACTCGTCGAGGTGGACCTCCACCTCTTCCTCACCCATCTCGAGCGCGTACATCAGCTCCGAGGCGAGGATCTTCTTGGTTCGGGTGAACATCTGCTTCTCCCCTGTGGAGAGGCCCTTCTCGTGCTCGCGGACGGCGAGGTTGCGGACCACCTCGGCGAGCTCGTAGATGTCGCCTGTCTTGATCTTGTCGCGATTGTGCTTGAAGCGCCGATTCCAGTTCTTCGGCATCTCCGAGCACTCGTCCTGCAGCACCGCCAGAACCTTCTTGACGGTCTCCTCGTCGATCACGCGGCGCAGGCCGGCGAGCGCGGCGTTCTCGGTCGGGACCATCACCGTCATGTCGTTGTGCAGGATCTTGATCGTCAGGTACTCGCGGCTCTCGCCCAGGATGTCCTTGTTTTCCTTGCGGAGCACCTTGCCGGCACCGTGGTGCGGGTAGACAACGTTGTCGCCGATCTCGAACTCGATCTGCTCGACCGCCGCGACGATCGCGAGCTCGGCTTCCAGGTCCTCATCCTCATCGAAGTGCTCATCCTCTTCCAGGTGCTCTTCCATTAGCTCTGTGATGGTGTCCTCCTCTGTCGGGCCGAGGGGCGGGGCGAGGAACCCGCGCACTTGACTATGTCTGCAGGTACCGGTCCACGAGATTGATCTCCTGCTGGCGGCGAAGGCCCTCGCGGATGTCCTTCGCCCGGATCTCGCCGACTCCGTCGACGGTCTCCAGCTCGCCATCGGTGGCGGCGAGCAGTTCCTCCAGTCCCCCGAACTCGCTCACGATCCGCTGCACGACAAGCTTGGGCAGTCGCGGTATGCGGCCCAGGATGCGGATTCCGCGCGGAGACACGGGGTAGTCGAGGGTATTCACCTTGCGGTCGTGGCCGAGCAGCTCGGCCAGCCGACCGAAGTCGAGCAAGTCTTGATGAGGCAGGCGCACGAGCTGGTCGAACGCCGTGGCGAAGTTCTCGTCGGTGTCCTCAGCGAGGTAATCGTGCACCAGCGCCGCCTTGTCGGCGGAGACGCCGACCATCGTCTCGTCGAGCTGCATCTCGATCAGGCGCCCCTCGGTGCCGAGCTCGACGATGTAGCGCTCGATCTCGACCGCCATCCGGGTGACCAGCTCAGCACGCTGGAGCACCGTCAGCACATCGTGCAGCGTCGCGCCGCCTTCGAACTCGAGCGCCGTCAGACGGGTCGAGACCTGGTCCAGGCGGCTGCGGTACTTGTCCAGCGTGGCCAGCGCCTGGTTGGCCTTGGCCAGCACCACCGGGATGTCCTCGAGGATGTACTTGAAGCCATCGACGTAGAGCGAGACGACCTCGCGACGCTCGGATACGGCCACCACGAGCGCGTCGGTCTGCTTGGAGGCGCGCTCGGCGGTCCGGTGCCTCGTCCCCGTCTCGAGTGTGAGGATGGTGGGGTCGGGCGTGAGCTGGACGTTGGCGTGGATGATCTTGGTCGCGTTCGCGTTGAGCACGATCGCGCCGTCCATCTTGGCCAGCTGGTAGAGGAACGCGGGCGAATAGTCGATCTCGAGCTTGATCCCGCCCGAGAACAGGAAGGCGAGCTCGTCTGCGTCCCCGATCACGATCAAGCCGCCGGTCCGGGCATGCACGATGTTGTCGATGCCCTCGCGGAGCGCGGTTCCGGGCGCCACCATTTCGAGCGCCCGCACAAGCCGGGGCTCTTGGCGAGACTCGAGCTCTTCTTTGAGCTCTTCCCCGGAACGCGATGCCATAGAAGGGCAATTTTAGCCGTTCTTGAGCTCAGCCTCGTCAGTGCGCTCCTCCGGCCTGGGCTCACGCCGCCACGGCGGCGCGCCGGTCGCCGAGGGCCGCCTGCAGCGCCAAGCGCAGCGTGGCGTGCGTGTGTGGCTCGAGCACCGGGACAAGCCCGAACTTCTGGGCCTCGGTCAGCCGCCGCTCGGCGTGGGCCACGGTGCGCAGCTCTCCGGTCAGCCCGAGCTCGCCGAAGCAGGCCAGCGGCTTCTGCCCATCGGCGGAGCGCAGGGTCACCCGCCGGGCCGCGCTGGCCACCGCCAGGGCGACGGCGAGGTCGGACCCGGGCTCGTCGACGCGCACGCCACCGACGACGTTGACGAACACGTCCGAGGTGCCGAGGCCGATGCCCCCGTGACGGCCGAGCACCGCGAGCACCAGCGCCACGCGGTTACGGTCGAGCCCGGAGACGACCCGGCGCGGAGGCACGAGCTCCGACGGGGAGACCAGCGCCTGGACCTCGACCAGCAGCGGCCGCGATCCCTCCATTGCGCACAGCACCACGCTGCCGGGCGCGCGCGTGGCCTCGCCGACGAAGCGCGCGGAGGCATCGAGCACCTCGACCAGGCCGTCGTCCCGCATCTCGAACACGCCGGCCTCGTTGGTCGAGCCGAAGCGGTTCTTGATCGCCCGAACGGTCCGGTACGTGCGCTCGCGCTCGCCCTCGAACTGCAGCACGCAGTCGACCAGGTGCTCCAGCACCCGGGGACCGGCCAGCGATCCCTCCTTGGTCACGTGGCCGACCAGCAGCACCGCGATCCGCAGCGCCTTGGCCACGCGCATGATCTCCCCGGCGACCTCTCGCACCTGACCGACCGATCCCGGGGCCCCGGACAGCTCGGCGGCGTGCAGCGTCTGCACCGAGTCGACCACGCACACCTCGGGGCGCTCGCGCTCCATCGTCGCGAGCACCGTCTGCAGATCGGTCTCGGCGATCACCGGGATCCGCAGCGGGGCCCCGACCGTCAGGCGCTCGGCCCGGAGGCGGATCTGGGCCGCCGACTCCTCGGCCGACACGTACAGCGTCCGCCGTCCCGCCGCGACCAGGTTCGCCAGCGTCATCGCGGTCAGCGTCGACTTGCCGATCCCGGGCGCGCCTCCGATCAGCACCAGCGAGCCGGGCACGATCCCGCCCCCGAGGACGTCGTCGAGCTCGCCGATCCCGGTGCTCAGCCGGTGCTGCTCCTCGGCGGCCACGTCGCCGAGCGCCACGGGCGCCACCGCCCCGGCGATCGTCCGGGCACGACCACGAGCCTGACCGGGCCCCGGGGGCGGCCGGCGGACCTCCTCCACCAGGGTGTTCCACTCTCCGCAGCCGGGGCACCGCCCCTCCCAGCGCGCCGTTTCGTGGCCGCAGGCGGAGCAGACGTGGACCGAGGTCGGGCGTGGCACGCAACCGAGGCTACGCGCCGGTGCCGACGGCTTCACCCGGGGATCAGCTCATCTCGTTGCGGGCCACGGCCAGGCAGGCTTCGCAACGGGGCCACGGCGGGTTCCAGGGGTAGCCGGTCACGTCCTGGCCGCACAGCGCCGTGTCCGGATCCTCCTCGGAGACGAGATGACACAGCTCCTCGAAGCCGTCGTCGCCGATCCGCGGCACGTTGACGCACCGCGGGTGCACGTTGGGGCTCCTGGCCGGAGCTGTCCCGCCGCTCGGCACGGTGCCCAGCATAAACGGCCGCCGACGCCGGCGAACCGGCCCGGTCAGCCGGAGCGATGCGCGCTGCGGTGCGGAGGGCGATGGGCGCGGCGACTCGCACGATGGCGGGCGGTCCTCGCCGTGGCCGGACCGGTCCAGCCCGCGGCAAACGTCGTCGAGTGACCGGAGCTGTCGAGTCCCTGGCCCACGGCGACGCAGGACAGAGACGTGGCGCAGGAAACGCCGTTGAGCGTGATCCCGCTCGCCGCCAGCGACTGCACCGACCAGGTGCTGCCGTTCCAGCGCACCGCCAGCCCCTCCGAGCTCGAGAACCGAGTGCCCACACCGGTGCAGGCCGTGGGCGTCGCACACGAGACCCCGTTCAGGCTCGGGGTCGAGGGAGCCCGCGGGCCGGGGACGGACTGCAGCGACCATGCGGTGCCGTTCCACCGCTCGGCCAACGGGACACTGGTGATGAAGCCGTTGGTCGAGCTGGAGCCGGCCGCGGTGCAGGCGGTCGGCGCCGTGCACGACACGCTGGTCAGATCGGCCGAGGTCGTTCCGGCCGGAACCGGCACGCGCTGGACCGACCAGCCGGTGCCGTTCCAGCGCTCCGAGAACGGCACCAGGAAGCCGGTCTGCCCGGGCTGCGGGTTGTCGTAGCCGACGGCGATGCAGCTACGCTGCGTGGCGCACGAGACGCCGTACAGCCAGGCCGCGGCCCCGGGAGCGAGCTCCGGGATCGACACCGACTGAAGCGACCAACTGGTCCCGTCCCAGCGCTCGGCGACCGGCGAGGCGGTCATCGCGGCGCTGTTGGCGAAGAAGCCCACCGCCGTGCACGCCGAGGGCGAGGTGCAGGACACGCTCTGCAACTCGGTGTCGGACTGATCGGGAGCGTTGGGAGTGCTCAGCAGCGACCACGCGTGGCCGTCCCAGCGCTCGGCCAGTGTGGTCGTGACCACGCCGAACTGATTGCCGCCGGCGCCAACGGCGATGCACGACACGGCCGACCGGCACGACACGCCCCGCAGCTCGCTCTGCACGGCGCCGGACGGGACGGGCGTGGTCTGCAGCGCCCAGGCGGTGCCGTTC
>JADGPN010000723.1 GCA_017882465.1 Solirubrobacteraceae bacterium | reverse complement strand
CGCGTTCGATCTGCTCGAGCTCGCCGGTGAGGATCTCCGCCACCAGCCGTGGCGACACCGTGATCAGCAGCTCCGCGAGGTACTCCCGGCGTCTGAACGGATCAGGCTGGTCCGATCGCTGCCGGTTAGCGCGGCGACCCACGATGAGATCGTCGGCCTGGGGTTCGAGGGCAGCGTCCTGAAGCGCCCGCGCTCGCTGTACCGGCCGGGCCGGAACTCGGCGTGGGTCAAGCACAAGGCCCGACATACCGTCGCCGGCGAGCTCGTCGCCGTCCGCCAAGACCACAAAGGCCAGTGCTACGCGATCTGCGAGGTCGATGGCGGCCGCGTGGTGGCGCTGGCCAGCACCGAGGCGAGCGAACAGGTTGGCGAGCCGGTGACGCTCGTCTACTCCCGCGTGGACGCAGACGGCACTTTGCGCGAGGTTCGCCTCCCTCCGGCTACGGGAGGCGAGGACCGGTCAAGTCCACGTAGCGCTGCTGGAGCTCACCCCAGCGCCCCGCTGTCGTGATGACCCCGCATCTGCCCACGTTCACGCTCACGCGGGTTCCGACCTTCCGCCCCAACGACGAACGACGCTCAACGCCCGATATCAACACGATCGGCGCGTTCAACGAGAGCCCAGCGGCGGCGGGGCGGTATCGGCCCGAGTGTCTCGAGGATCGCGCCTGAGATGGTCAGGCTGGTGTCGGCGGCGGTTGATTGCAGCCGCTCCAGTGCCTCGGCGACGGGACCAGCGAAGTTTGGAGAGTGCTCGTCGAGCACCATCGCCAGCCGTTCGAGGATCGGGTCGAGAACTGACTCGCAGGCGATAAGCGTGGCGACGTTCGTGTTCATCGTTGGTCTCCCTGCCGGGATCGGGTTGCTGTCGCACATCTCCTGCGCTCGGTGAGCGAGCCGCTGTGCGCCGCCCGCGGCGTCGCGGGCGGCGCGCAGTACGACGCGGTCCTCGTGATCGCTGTGCATGAGCTCAGGCTCAGTTCCAGGAGCCGAAGTCGAAGGACTGCGGATACGTTGTTGGCTTCGGCGGGGTTCCGCGCAACGCCCACCAGGCCAGGCCGTACCCCAGGACGCGCACCGCCAGCTCCAGGACGCTCGGCCCATAGAGCAGCAGATAGCCGATCTCGGCCTGCGGGTTGCGGTTGAACAGCACGACCGGGGAGCTCGGATCGGCAACTCCGTCCGCTGGGTGAAGCACGCCGTTGAGCATCCAAAACTCCCACTCGTCGTGCACGTGTAGCCCGCCCGGGCTGTCACTCAGCGGCTGGGCGCTGCCGTGCGGGCGGCTGTTGTATCCCGCCAAGGCGCGTTTCAGTGCCGGCTGCCCCTGGGAGGCCTCGTCGTCGCGGATGGGGTGGAAGTGGTGGGCGGGCAGCGCTCTCAGCAGCGAGCGGATGTCCTCCGGCCGTGAGGTGAACGCTTGATCGACCGCGTGTGCAGGATGCATGGCGCTATCTCCTTTCCTCCGACGGGATCCCCTCCAGGTAGCTCCAGATCCGCTCACTGTCGCTCGGGCCGACGATCGTGCCCAGCAAACGGTTCAGCAGCCGCAGCCGGCCGTACACGAACGCCAGGCCGCCTGGCCGATGACTGATGTTCAGAAGCGGCGTGTCGAGCGCATCGCTGATCAGCCTGTAGGAGTACGCGTGTCCGAGCAGCACGCACGGGCCTCGGAGTGACCCGGCCGGGCCCATAGCGTCCTCTTGCCCCGGCACGTCGACCTGCGTCTCCTGAAATGCGTACACCTCGCGGGTGTCGGCGACGTACACGACAGTCCAGGTCGCCCTTGGGTCGAGATCGACCACCTTGTGCGACAGGTCGTAGCGACTCTGCGACATCGCACGCTCTGGCGATGAGGCGATGAACTCGCGCTCGGTCGCCCACTCCTCATACCACGGCGCGACCGATTGCAGGCTGAACACTCGCTCGGCTTCGTCGACGTCGCCCTTCTCACTCGTGCCAGCTCGGAGGAACAGATCCACCTCAGTCACCGGGCTTCGTCCCAGCCCGAACGGCAGCGACGCGGCGGCGATCTGCTGCACGCGCGACACGCTCACCCCCGCCGCGCTGGCGAGCTGGCGAAAGCTCGCGCCCTGTCGCCGTGCCTCCGCAATCGACCGGTCCCGGCCCTCTCTGGCTCGGTCAAGCGCACGGGCCCACGCCTCAACCGCTGCCAGCGGTGACGCCTCCTCCTCCTCCTCGACAACCTTGCGTGTGCGTCTCATGTTGACGAGACATACGCTATCAGCTAGCTGATAGCATCGGACAGTCTACTGTCGTTTCATGTTAGTTTTCTGGAAGCCGTGGGCGGTGCCTTCCGGCGACCGGCCGAGGTTCGGGTGGGGCGCGTCTGCGGCTCTGGCCTGGGCGGCGAGCAGCAGCATTAGCACGGCTGGGCGACGAGATGAGCTGGCGGGACCTCTACTGGCCCGGGGCCTGACCCGCCCACGGCCAACGACGCTCAACGCCCCGCATCAACAAGATCCGCGCGTCCAACGAGAGCCCAGCGGCGCCGGGGTGCTATCGGGCCCAGCGTCTCGAGGATCGCGGCCGAGATCGTCACGCTGGTATCGGCGGCGGTTGACCGCAGCCGCTCCAGCGCCTCGGCGACGGGATC
>JADGPN010000722.1 GCA_017882465.1 Solirubrobacteraceae bacterium | reverse complement strand
TGCGCTCAATCCGGGTCTCAGGGCGTTCGCAGGACGAGACCTCCTATTCGCCGTAAGCAGGGCGGACGATCGGCACTACAGCTAGCGGATTTGCCTATGTATCTCAATGTCATCGGCGCGAAGGCTGCGGCCATTTGGAAGGGCGGGATTGCCGGCGACGGCTCCACGTCGTGGTGATCATCCGCAGCCCGGGCTCCGAGAGGTAGGCGAGGATGCCGGTGGGGCACGTCCGTGCTTTGCACGACCGGGGATCCGGCTGGACGCCGCCGGCGACGATGCGCCCTCCCGCACGATCTACGCCTCGCGGCCGCGCGCGCTCCGTCGTGGGCGGAGGGTCTGCGCCACGCGGCTTAGGCCGCGCCAGCGCGCTGGGCCTGCCGCTAGGTGAATCATGGACTCCGAGCGGTTGGCGACGGCCCGACCCGCCGTTAGCCAACGCTCCTGCCAAGACATGCTCGGAAAGCAAGCCTCGTCAGCACGGAGTCCCAGACGGCGAGCACTGCCATTTCTTGATCGTGTCACCGGCCCCAGACGGCCGACGACGCACCCGGGCGGCGAGTCCGAGGCAGTCAGAGCGGCGCCGGCCACGCCTGTGCGGTGACAGCCGGAGCCGTCGCCAGCACCGGATCAGCGCTCTTGCGCGCGCCGGCGACCACAACTTCGCCGGCCACCCTCGATCAGCCGACGAGCGCGAAGAGTTAGATCCTCCAATCGGTCGATCCCCAGAGGGATCGTGACTGGTTGACTCTCCCCACAGTCCTGCCAACCCGATTCAT
This sequence comes from Solirubrobacteraceae bacterium, assembly GCA_017882465.1. GTDB lineage: Bacteria > Actinomycetota > Thermoleophilia > Solirubrobacterales > Solirubrobacteraceae > Palsa-465. The sequence continues at coordinate 1,843 of JADGPN010000722.1, read as the reverse complement.
GAGCGTTCTTGCTGTGAGCATTTTGGCTCTTCACGGGCGGCCCGGTTCGCTTCGCAGGCCGCGAAGTTCTGGGCTCTGAGCGTCTCGAGCAGCTCGACGCGGAGCACTCCCCCCTTCGCGGTCAGCAATCCGACCGCGTCCGCGATCGCTGTGATCCGGTCGCGGCCGTCCTGATCGACGCACACGTAGAGCACTCCGCCGCTCGTCCCGGACGCCCGCCACCGGGCGTGGAGACCGAGGATCGCGCGTAGCCGTTCGATGGACTTCTGGGCCAGCTCGACCTCGATCGCGACGCGGCCGGCGTCCGGGACCCAGGCGAGGTCGGGCCGATGCCCAGCCCGGTGGGCGCCGACCTCCGTTGTCCGGCTCGGCCTGCGGCGGCAAGCGGGAGGTCACTGCTTCGGCTCATCACGGCACTCGTGCTGCTTCGGCTGTCCAGATACGGCGCTTGGTCTCGTATTCGGGCGGGAGCGCGCCTTCCAGTGCTTCGGCCGCGTCCAACGCGTTCAGTGCGGACCGGTAGTCGCCCCAGCGGGCGTCGCCGTCGGCGATCAGGAGCGTGAGCTCAAGTGCCTCGTGGTGCTCGGCCTCGGAAACTCGGGGACCTGGCACGGCGATCCGGTCTGTGAGTGGCTCGGCGGCGAGCGACATAGGACGAGCGGTCGCGAGGTACGGAGCGAGGTAGCGAGCGGCGATCTTGGCCGGCGGCCACCAGAGCGGTTGATCCGACGCAGCCGACACTGCCACCCGGATGCGGTGATGGTCGGGTTCGTCGATCGCGACGGATGTCTGCGCTGGGACGCGGTGTGGTTCGCTGCGGAGGTACAGCGGCGCGCCGGCGGTCATCAGAAGGCCCCGCAGCACCGGCCGGAATGGCGTGGGTGTGAGCGCGGCGCCGGCACGCGCCGCGATCACCTCAGCGACCGCGTCGGCCTGCTGCGCAGCGAGGCCACCCTGCCTGAGCGGGAAGGAGGTGACATCGCCGGCGGCGTAGACGTCGTCCAAGCCGGCGACACCGCCGTGCCTGTCCACGGGGATGAACCCGTCCGCGTCGGCCGGGAGCCCGCTGACCCGCGGGCCGACCAGGACCGGGAGGGTGACGACCCGGTCGGCGAACATGACGGCGCCGCCGGCCAGTACGAGCTCTCGGTGTCTGACCAGCGCGGGCATCGATGAGCAGCGCAGCGTGATGTCGAGCGCCGCCAGCATCGGCCTCAGGGCATGGGACGCTTCGGGGCCGAACAGCTCGAGTGGCTCCTCCTCGGGGGTGACGATGCTCACGCGCCCGCCGCTGGCGTATTCGCGGAGGTGCATTGCCGTCATCAAGGCCAGCTCATACACCGGCAATGACCACACCTGCTCCCGGGCGAGCACGAACGCGACCGCCCGGGCCCTCCCCTCGCGCAGCTCGCCCAGCAGCGCCCGTAGCTGCGGCACATCCGCGCGACCGCCGAACATCAGCGCGCCGGGAAGCGCAGCCGTGGCCCGGGCACCGGTGGCGACAAGGAGCGCGTCATAGGGAATCCGCGCACCCGATCCAGACACGACCGCGTGCCTGTCCGAATCGACGTGTTCCAGCGAGTCCCGCACTAGCTCAGCCTGCTGGTCAGCCACGACGTCTGAGATCTGATAGCTGCGGGCCTCAGCCCGCCCGAACGCCTCAGCAACCGTGACCGGCCGATAGACCAGCTCGGGCTCGGGCGACATCAGCGAGATCGCCACCCGATCGCCAGCAAGCGCGCGGAGCGCAAGCAGCGCTTCAAGGGCCGCCACGCCGCCGCCCGCGATCAGCACACGCACGCGAGGATCGCCGCTGGGCATCATGACTGCGACCGCCGAAGGC
>JADGPN010000721.1 GCA_017882465.1 Solirubrobacteraceae bacterium | reverse complement strand
TCCGCCGCCGAGTCGCGCCCGTCTGCCCTTACCCGCCGGGATGCTGCGCTCATCCTCGGTGCGGTTGGTGGCACCGCGGGGATTGGCGCGGCCGCTACAGGGCCCGTGCTGAGCAGCCGCTGGTACCGCCGGCTCAACAAGCCGCCGTGGCAGCCGCCGGGTCCCGTGTTCGGTCCCGTGTGGTCGGTCCTCTACGCGCTCATCGCGGCGTCGATGCTCGTGGCGCGAGGACGCGGCGGGGAACAGCAGCGGCCGCTGTTCGTCCTCTTCGGGACAAACCTAGCCTTGAACCTCGCGTGGACCCTGATCTTCTTTCGAGGCCGCAGCCCGCTCGCCGCGGGCGTTGAGATCGTGGCGTTGGAGGGCACCACTGTGGCGCTCGTTGTCCGGGCGTGGCCACTGTCGCGCTTAGCGGCGCTCCTGCTCGTGCCCTACGCGATATGGATCGCGTTAGCGACCGCGCTGACCTGGGCGATCTGGGCGCGGAACTAGCGCCGAGAGCGGCCGCGCGGGCCGCCCCGGCCGACGGCCATCGGACGCAGCGACCGCGTGCCGGTGCTCAACTGTCTCGCATGGCCCGAACACGACTGCCGCAGGCCTGCCGTCGCTCAGTGCTTGCTGCTGTGACGGGCGTTTTGTGCCCGGTCGTCGCCTCCCCGGCGGTCGCCCACCAGTCGCATGTCGTTGGTGACGCGGCGCGGGTGGCCGTGAGCGACCCCGAGATCTCCAAGGCCTACTACGGCCGCCTCCCGGGCGTTCCGGCCCGCTACGAGATCGTTAGTCGTCTAACGCTTAGCGACCATTCTCGCGCCGTTGCTACGAGAACCTCCGACGATGAACGGCGCGGAGCCGCCGATTCGTGCCGAAATCAAGCGGCGCTCAACACCAGATTGCCCGTCGGAGGTCGCTCTGGATGTCTGTCGGGTCAGCCGAGAAGGCTGGCTCAGCAGCTGAGAGGCGCTCAGCAGCGCTGATGTACTTTTCGCCCTTAGACTAGGACCTGTCGATAAATAACCTGGCAGGAATTGTGTTACTCGTGTAGAACGATGGGTGTGTGGTCGATGAGCATGGGATCGGTGAACGATTCAGGTCGATAGGGGGTGAGCTGAACGAGCGGCAGCGTCGGTTGTACGCGGCGACGGAGGCGCGGTCGGCGGGGCGGGGCGGGATCGCGGCTACCTCTCGGGCGACTGGGATCGCGGTTGACACGATTCGTAAGGGGATCGCTGAGCTTGAGTCCGGTCAGACGCTTGATCGGGGACGGGTACGGCGGCCGGGGGGTGGCCGCAAGCCGCTTGTTGAGGTCGACGTGACGTTGTTGAGGGACATCGAGCGGTTGGTCGATGAGAGCTGTCGGGGTGACCCGGAGTCGCTGTTGCGCTGGACGTCGAAGAGCGTTCGTAATCTCACGTCGGCGCTGGGGGAGATGGGGCACGATGTCCATTTCGCGACGGTGGCGAAGCTGCTTCGGGCGTTGGGGTACAGCTTGCAGGCGAACGCGAAGGCCAAGGAGGGAGCCCAGCACCTCGATCGCGACGCGCAGTTCCGGCACATCGATACGGTCGCCAAGGCGCAGATCGCCGCGGGGCAGCCCGTGATCAGCGTGGACACCAAGAAGAAGGAGAACGTCGGGGATTTCAAGGCTGTGGGGCGGGAATACCGCCCAAAGGGCAAGCCCGAGCTGGTGCGCACCCACGACTTCCCTGACAAGGATCTGGGCAAAGCGATCCCCTCCGGGATCTACGACTTGGCCAGCGATCAGGGGTGGGTCAACGTCGGCATCGATCACGACACCGCGCAGTTCGCGGTCGCCTCGATTGCAAGCTGGTGGCGGCACCTCGGTAAGGAGCGCTATCCCGATGCCGGTACCCTGACGATCACCGCGGACTGCGGCGGATCGAACGGCAACCGTCCCCGCTTGTGGAAGGTCGAACTGCAGAAGCTCGCCGACGAAACGGGCCTTGCGATCGAGGTATGTCACTTTCCGCCCGGCACGAGCAAGTGGAACAAAATCGAGCATCGCCTGTTCAGCTTCATCACGATGAACTGGCGCGGCAAACCGCTCGTTTCACTGGAGACGGTCGTCAACCTCATCGCCGCAACCACAACCCGCACCGGGCTGGAGGTCTACGCCCAGCTCGACGAGGGCACCTACCCCGACAAGATCCGCGTTACCGACGCCGAGATCAAGGCCGTCAACCTCCACGGGCACGAGTTTCATCCTGAGTGGAACTACTGCATCAAACCACGATGTTAATTATCGACAGACCCTTGTCTTGGCTGGACCCCTGGTATGGCGGCTTTTGGTGATCAGCATCGGCAGCTGGATTCCTTGCTCGGCGAGGTGGGTCAGGCGGGAGTGGCGCAGCCGGCGGCTGGACACTTCACCGACAGCGGGCCGTGGGTCAGATCTGACCGAGCACGTCCGGTGAATCCGTAGCCGGGATCGACGCGCGTGCTTCAGTGGCGGGAGGCGAATCGGGATCGGGGAGGATGCGCGCGTCGCTGCGCGCCTACGATGAGAGGGAGATCGACGAGCCCGTGATCCCGGCGCCGATCGCTCCTCGAAATCAGGCTTCCCGGGGTCACAGCTGGTGGACGGATGAACGGGGTCCGGCC
>JADGPN010000720.1 GCA_017882465.1 Solirubrobacteraceae bacterium | reverse complement strand
CACCACCACCACCACCACCACCACCACCACCACCACCACCACCACCACCACCACCACCACGACCGTCGCTCGAAGGAGACTCCACATGCTCAATCAGGACCGAGGCGCAACCGCGAGTTACCGCACCCTCGCCCGCGGACATGGCGGCGGGCTGGCTCGGGCCTACCGCGTCGCGCAACAGGATCACGCTGACCATCGCGACCCTCGGCGTCGCGATCTCGGCAGGCCCCGAAGCCTCAGCAGCCCAGGCCAGGCGACCGCGAAGTCCAGTGGCACCCGACCCGTCGCGAGTCACTGACGGACGGGGTATCGGGGAGGAGGGTCAACGGGACCTTACGGCTTGCGTCACTTGACTCCAATCATCACGTCGGACGCCTTGACCACGGCGACGATCTCGCTTCCGGCTTCGAGGCCGAGCTCTTTGACCGCCTCCACGGTGATCGAGGCGACGAGGCGCTGGCCGGCGACATCGAGCTCGACGTTGGCGATCGCTTCGCCCTGGTTGATCGAGACGACCTTGCCGGCGAGCTGGTTCCGGGCGCTGAGCTGCATTTCTCCTCCTCGTTCTGCTGGCCGCCTCAGTCAAGCAGGATCCAAGTGCCCGCGCAGGGGCGATCGAATTGCGCTGCGCGGGCAGCCCGGTTTTCAGAAGGCGTTCCCGTAGTACACGATGAACTACGTGAGCAAGGGGACGGGTGCGGCGATCACCTACGCCGAGGCTGGCACGGCCAGCGCTGTGCTGGTGCACGCGTCGTCGGTGGAGAACTAGTGTGCTGAGGCAGTAATTCGTTTGCAGTATGCGGCGACGGCTTCGAGGATCTGGTCGGCGGTCTTGGTCCATACGTACGGCTTGGGGTTCTCGTTCCAGTGCTCGAGCCAGTCGCGGATGTCAGCGTTCAGCTCGCGGACGGACCGGTGGACCCCGCGCTTGAGCTTGCGGGCCGTCAGCTCGCCGAACCAGCGTTCGACAAGGTTCAGCCAGGAAGCGCCGGTTGGGGTGAAGTGGAAATGGAAGCGTGGGTGGGCAGCGACCCAGCGCTTGATCATCGGCGTCTTGTGCGTTGAGTAGTTCTCGAGGATCAGGTGCACCTCCAAGTCGTCCGGTACCTCTCGGTCGATCGTCTGCAGGAACTTCTTGAACTCGATCGCGCGGTGGCGCGAATGCAAAGAGCCGATCACCTTCCCCGACGCGGTGTCGAGCGCCGCGAACAGGCTGGAGGTGCCGTTGCGCTTGTAGTCGTGCGTCGCTCTGGCCGGCGTGCCCGGCAGCATCGGCAGGGTTGCGGCGGAGCGATCCAACGCCTGGATCTGAGATTTTTCGTCCACGCACAGCACCATCGCGCGCTCGGGCGGGTCCAGATACACGCCGACGATGTCGCGGACCTTCTCCACGAACAACGGGTCCTTGGAAAGCTTCCAGTGCTCCACCCGATGAGGCTGCAGGCCGAACGCCCGCCAGACCCGCGAGACCGTCGACTGCGACACGCCGGTCACAGCCGCCATCTGGCGCGTCGACCAATGCGTCCCGCCGTCAGGCGGCGCCGACTCCAACGCCTTGACGACCACATCCTCAACCTGGTCATCGAGCACCGTCCGCGGCCGCCCCGGACGCGGCTCATCGACCAGCCCATCAAGCCGCTCGGCCGCGAAGCGCCCCCGCCACTTACCGACCGTCGGCACGCTCACCGCGAGTCGCTGCGCGACTCGCGTGTTGCTCTCACCCTCAGCGCAGGCCAACACGATCCGGCTGCGCAACGCCAACGCCTGCGCCGTCTCATGACGCCGCGCCCACGCCTCCAGCCGCGCCCGCTCGTCATCGCTCAACGTGATCTCAACCGGCTTTGGTCCCCGTGAATTCATGCACGAAGACTACCAGCAACCACCCACGAATTAAAGACTCACAACACTAGTTCGTCGCTGTGGTGGCTACTCATCTGAGCGCTTCGGGCGGGCGATCTTCTACGGCGACTGGATTCCTATCCCGTCAGACTCGCCGGCGGCGCTGCTGGGAGAGCTCACTCCGTCCAGCCTCCGCCCGCACCCGTCGGAGCTCCCGCGGCTCGTCGAGCGGTCCGATGTTCTGCCGACGGGTGATTCCGCCGCGGATCTGGTGGGCTTGGTGGGACAGGCGTCCTAAGTGGAGCTGTACGCCCCTGCCGGCCACCGTGACGCGATCGTCGATGAGCACGCGTTGGCCGCGGGGAACGGGCCAGTCCGCATCCGCTGGGTGCCAGATCACGCATGGCCACTCATCGCCGGTGATCGCGTTGCCCCCCGCGCGGCGGTGCTGGCCGATCTGCTTGAGAGCACGAGCCGCGGGCGCGCCGTGAGGCTGCACGGGCCTTGGCGTCGTGACCGAGAGCTCGATCGAAATGGGCGACGAAGAGACCCAGAGGCTGTGGTCAGCCGTGGGCGAGCTCGTCGAGCGGCTACCTGGCACGTCGGTTGTGATCGGCGGCCTGATGGTGCAGCTCCACGTTATCGAGCATGGGACGACTGACGTTCGACCGACGCAGGACATCGACGTTCTCGGCCAGGCGCGGCCAGCCGGAGCGCTTCCGTCGATCGACGCTGCGCTTCGGAAGGATGGCTTTGAGCTGGCCGACCCGGACCTCGATG
>JADGPN010000719.1 GCA_017882465.1 Solirubrobacteraceae bacterium | reverse complement strand
TGGAGCAGGCCGAAGAAACGGCGCTTGGCCGTGGCAGCTCCATGATCATTTCGGAATCAGCCGGCCAAGATCCGGTCGAGCTCGTCGAGGCACCCGTGCCATCCCTCGTCCTGGTGGTCGCGGCGCTCGTCGGTCGAGATGCCGCTGTTGATCATCAGCACCGTGGTCGAGCCCTCGGACTCCGAGAAGGAGAGTTCGATCAGCTGCTCGTTGGAGGGGTCGTCGTCGAAGGTCCAGGTCATCACCAGCCGGTGCGGCCGGTCGATCAGCGTGTACTCGCCCTGCGCTTCGGCTTCGGTGCCGTCGGGCCTCCGCATCACCACCCGGACCTTTCCGCCCACCCGGAGATCGACCTCGGCGTCCGGCGTGTCCCAGTCGGGGCCGGCGTGGAACCAGCGCCGCATCACCTCGGGGCTCGTCCAGGCGTCGAACACGTCCTCGGCCGGAGCGGCGAAGGTCCGCTCGACACGCACCACCTCGCCGGACTCCTCGGTCACGGGCGCTCCTTCCGTTCCGCGAGGTACTCGCCGACGACATCGAAGAGGCGCTCCCAGCGCTCCCGCTGGCTTCCTATCCAATCCGAGACCTCGGCAAGCGCCTCCGGCCGCAGAGCGAGGCGGTGGGTCCTGCCGTCGATCACCCGGCTCACGACGCCAGCCTCCTCCAGCAGCTTCAGGTGCCGGGAGATGGTCGGCTTGGAGACGCCGAAGTCCCGGGTCACCTCTCCCACGGTCGCGGCGCCGCGGCTGATCCGTTCCACGATGTCGCGCCGGAGCGGATGCGCGAGGGCCTTGAACGGATCGTTAGCCATTTTGCTAATCATATAGGCTGGGGCCCCGCGGATTCCGGACAGGAGGTAGCACGTCGATGACAGAGCACAGGACCGGCACACAGGAGGAGTGGCAGGCGGAGCGCGACGAGTTGCTGAAGGAGGAGAAGGAGCTCACCCGCCGTGGCGACGAGCTGGCCAGGAAGAGGCGCGAGCTGCCCTGGGTCCCAGTCGAGAAGGAGTACCGGTTCGAGACCGCAAACGGCATGAACACCCTCGCCGATCTGTTCGACGGCCGCTCCCAGCTGGTCGTCTACCACTTCATGTTCGGGCCGCCCTGGGAGGCAGGCTGCCCGGTCTGCTCCTCAATCACGGACACGCTCAACCCCCAGGTCCCCCACCTGAAGGCCAGGGACACCACTCTGCTGCTCGCCTCGCGCGCCCCGCTCCAGAAGCTCCTCGCGTATCGGGAGCGGATGGGCTGGGGCATCGACTGGGTCTCAAGCGGCGGCAGCGACTTCAACCGCGACCTCGGCTTCCTGTCCACGCAGGAGGAGCTGAAGCCGTTCCTGGAGGGCGAAATCCCGGTCACCGTCGAGCAGAACGCGCGCATGTGCGGGACCGACGCGGGGGGCTACGTCTCGGAGGGTCCGGGCCTGAGCGTGTACGGGCTATCGGACGGGACCGTCTACCGGACCTACGTAACGACCGCCCGCGGCCTCGAGCCCGCGATGGCCTACTACAGCCTGCTGGACCGGACGCCGAAGGGACGCGACGAGGACGCCTCCGAACCGCTGTGGGTGCGGCGCCACGACGAGTACGAGCAGACCCCCAACCCCGCAACCCGCGCATGACTCCGCGTGAGGCGGCACGCGAGCACCCAGAAGTCGTCGCGGGGATGCTCGCGACTGCCGGGCTGGCGTGGTGGTTGACAGCCGACCGGATGGCGGGGATGGACGCAGGGCCGGGAACCGACCTCGGCGCGCTCGGCTGGTTCACGGGCCTATGGGCAGTGATGATGGCCGCGATGATGCTGCCGTCGCTCGCGCCGATGGCAGCCGTCTACACCGGGCAGATGCGTCGCGAGCGAAGCGGGGTGCTCCTGTTCGCCGGCGGCTATTTGCTCGTCTGGAGCGCTGCGGGAATCGTGGCGTACGCCCTGTTCGAACTCGGCAAGAGCCTGCTCGCCAACACCCTGGCGTGGCACAGCGGCGGGCGGTGGCTCGCGGCTGGTGTGCTGGTGCTCGCCGCGCTGTATCAGCTGACGCGGTACAAGCGTGCCTTCTTGCTGAAGTGCCGAAGCCCGTCGCGACTCGTTCGCGCGACGGGGCGCGACAGCTGGCCAGGAGCATTGGTGATGGGCCTGCGCACTGGCGGAGCGTGCCTGGGCTGCTCGTGGGCCCTGATGGCAGCGCTGTTCGCGCTCGGCGTCATGAGCCTCACCTGGATGGCGCTGATCGCGGGGCTCGTGGCGCTCGAAAAGATCGGACCGTGGGGACGCGCGGCGAGGGTGGCGACAGCCGGCGTCCTAGTTGTGCTAGCGGTCGCGATTCTCGCCCTTCCGCACGACGTGCCCGGGCTTGTCGTCCCGGGTTCAGCCGGCTCGATGCAGGCCACGAAAGCGATGGGGTAGGAGCCCGCCGACCCTGAGCTCTTTTCCCACGTCGGACTACCGGAACAGCTCGAACCGCAATCGCGCTCGTCCCCCGCGTCCCCCACGGTCGTCTAATCGAATGGCAGGCTCGGCGGAATTTCCGGACAGCTGGTTCTCAGCACCTTGCGGCAAGGTATCGCCCGCGACGCCGAGGCAGGTCTCCATCGGCGCTGGTCCGCGGTTGTCGCAACTCGCCAAT
>JADGPN010000718.1 GCA_017882465.1 Solirubrobacteraceae bacterium | reverse complement strand
CGGTTGATCATCAGCCAGTAGATGCCGAGTTGCGCGACGGCGTGCGCGAACTCCTTGAAATCGATGGGTTTGCCAACGAAGCTGTTGGCGCCGAGGTCGTATCCGTTGATGACGTCGCGCTGTTCGCTTGAGCTGGTCAGGATCACGACGGGCACCAGCCGGGTCCGCGGATCGGCGCGGATCTGTTGGAGGACTTCGAGCCCGTCGACGCGGGGGAGCTTGAGGTCGAGCACTACCAGCCCGGGCGGCCTGGCTGCTTGGGATTCGGTCCCGAAGAGGTAGTCCAGTGCCTCCTGGCCGTCGCGGGCGACCTCTATCGGGTTGGCGAGGTTCGCTCGTTTGAATGAACGGATCGTGTTCGTCCAGAAAGTCGGCTCTGGGATATCCATCTAACCGGAGCACGACAGTTTCGCGCGACGACGCCTTCCCGGTGATGGCGTCGCCGCCGTGGTCCTTCTCAGGCGTCCTGACGTCCGGCGCGAGCTTCTCGCGGGCGATCCGACTCGGTCCAGTCGACGAAGGATTCGAAGCTGGGAGGGCGGCCCAACTCCGCTCAAATGGATATCCCAGAAGATCGCTTTCGAAAAGCCCCTCTGATCCAGCGCGACGTTCTCGTCCTCGTAAAGAACCCCAATATAGAAGTTGCCGCCGAGACGAAAGTCGTCCTTCAGGTCGCTTTCTCTGATGACCTCGCAGCCCAGAACATCCCGGTAGAACTGACGAATTCTGCTCTGTTCTGCCTTGGGGAGGACGATCGCCGAATGGTTTCCCAGGATTACTCGTGCCATGGTTCGCTCCTATCGATTTTGAATCGTTGTGTGGCGCAGCCTCATCTGCGGGCAGGTGCTTGCCGGCCGCATTGCTGTCGCAGAGCACACGAGGCTCCGCCCGGGGGCTGCCGGTCGCCGGAGGCTCGATCTGACGGCCGAGGATGGGACCGGACCGTCCCCTCGACCTCAACAACGTTGTCTTGGCCGGTCGATCACGAGGAGCACCGGATCGGTTCGGAACCTGAGGTCCTCGCCGACCCGGCGCCTTGTGCGCCTGCTACATCGCGATCGCCTCGTAGACGTCGACCGCGCCGCCAATCTCGAGGACCGGGCAGCCCTTCGCGAGCTCGACTGCCGCATCGAGGCTGTCGGCTGACACGATCGAGTAGCCGCTCAGGCCACGCGAGCCGCCATCGCTGACCGAGCCGCCCGGGCCGACGGTCTTTGCGGTTCCGGTCGCGGCACCGCCTTCGACGACGGCCGAACCGAGCTCTCCGAACCACTGGCCCCACTTGGCATACTGCGCATTGCGCTCGGCCTCATCGGCGGCCACGCCTTTGCCGCCGCTGTACGCGAACACGTAATTCGCCATCTCCTGCTCCTTTTCGGTCGCGGCCGGCGCGGATGCCGGCGCTTTGATCTGATGACGAACAGCCGACGCGCAGACGGACACCGCGATCAAGAAACCGCCGCGGTGTCCGTCTGCGCCGCGGCCGTTCGTCTTATAGAGAAACCACCAGCTGGAGAACGGAGCACAGATGCAGTACGCGCTGCTGATCTACACCCAAGGGGAGACGGCCGCGGAACGCGGGCCACGTGAGATGCCCCGCGCGGTCGCGGCGGTCCTTGAGCGGCCCGATGTGACCGGCTGGGTCCGTCTGCAGCCGACCGGGTCGGCGACGACGCTCCGGCTCGAATCGCGGAGAGTGCTCTTGACCGACGGTCCGTTCGTTGACAGCAAGGAGTTCCTCGCCGGCTTGATCCTGATCGAGGCTGAGAACCTCGACGGCGCGCTTGCGATCGCCGCCGAACTGCAGGAGCTCGACATCACGGAGGCGATCGAGGTCCGTCCCGTGCTCGAACAGGAGCTCGGGGGTGCTTGAAGACGTCTTTCGCGATCACTGGGGACGCGTGCTCGCCACGCTCGTCGGCGTGCTTGGTGACATCGAGCTCGCCGAGGACGCCGCCCAGGAAGCGTTCGCGCTCGCCGCCGAGCGGTGGCCGCGCGGCGGCCAGCCCGAGAACCCGACCGGCTGGCTGATCACGACCGCTCGCAACCGCGCGATCGACCGCATCCGCCGCCAGCAGACACTCGCGGCAAAGACCGAGGAGCTCGAGCACGGGCTGCGAGACACCCCGGAGGAGACGATGGACGAGACGGCCACCTTTCCCGACGAGCGGCTGGAGCTGATCTTCACCTGCTGCCATCCGGCGCTCGCGCTCGACGCGCAGGTCGGGCTCACGCTCCGCACGCTCGGAGGCCTCTCAAGCGAGGAGATCGCGCGCGCGTTCCTCGTCCCGTTTGAGACGATGAGCAAGCGCCTGACCCGCGCGAAGCACAAGATCCGTGACGCCGGCATACCGTTCGCGGTCCCGCCGGACCACCTGCTGCCCGAGCGGCTCGACGCCGTGCTCGCGGTCATCTACCTGATCTTCAACGAAGGCTGGGGCGGCGGCCGCGTCGACCTCTCCGCAGAGGCGATCCGCCTCGGGCGCTCCCTCATCGAGCTCATGCCCGACGAAGCCGAAGCACACGGCCTCCTCGCGCTCATGCTCATCAATCACGCACGCAGCGCCGCGCGCTTCCCGGGTGGCAAGCTCGTTCTGCTCGACGACCAGGACCAGTCACTCT